>CAVOCN010000077.1:0-6309 GCA_963694205.1 Dehalococcoidia bacterium
TCGTCGTGCCGGGTCGCGGGTTCGGGGCCGAGGGCTACTTCCGCATCTCATACTGCGTCGATGGCCAAACCCTCAAAGGCTCCATTTCCGGCTTCAAAGCGGCTCTTTTAGCCCACTCCCAGTAACGGGCACAAGCACACTGTCGCCTCTGGGAATCGTGCCGTCTTCGACCAGTTTCTCCAGGCCAACGAACGCGGCGGCCGAGGTGGACTCGGCGTAGACGCCCTCTCGCTTCGCCAGTACCCCGCGCCAGCGGATGATGTCGGCATCGTCCACGGCCACTGCGGTGCCACCTGTCCCTCTTAGTGCCGCCAATATCTGGGACCGCCTCGGCGGATCGGCCGACGCGATGCCCCCGGCGACAGTCGTAACTTTCGGGTCCGGTGCCCACTCCTCGCCAGCCATCGCCGCGACTATAGGCATCGCCGCCCGAACCTGCACGGCATGCAATCGGGGAATGCGATCGATGTAGCCCGCGTCCCGAAGTTCAATCAGCGCCAGGTGAGTGGCAATGAACAGGGACCCGTTGCCCGTCGGAATCACCATGTGACCTGGTAGCGAATCCCCTAACTGTTCGAAGGCCTCGTACATGAACGACTTGGTGCCTTCAATGAAGTACGGGCTCAGGTTGTGCGTGGCATACGGAAGACCAGAGCTGGCCACGAACGCCTCGGCCGCCTCCGTCGCTCGCTCTCTCGCCCCCGGTACTCTGTGCACAGTTGCTCCATAAACGGCGATCTGCGAAACCTTGCCCGCCGGTGCCGACTCCGGCACAAAGACGTGCGCCTTCATACCCGCCCTCGCCGCGTACGCCGACGCAGACGCCCCCGCGTTGCCCGACGAATCCTCCACGAACGCCGTGACACCGTGCTCGGCGAGCGCACTGAGCATGACCGACATCCCACGGTCTTTGAAAGAACCCGTGGGGTTGGAAGACTCCAACTTGGCAACTAAAGAGGCCAACCCTAGCTCCCCAGCGACACGCCCCAACTCGACCACCGGAGTACTCCCCTCACCCAGCGTGACAATCGCACCGGGCTCGCCCAGGGGCAACGGCGCGCCCGACGCCGAACGAGCCGCCGGTCCCGATGTCCCGTAGTCCACCGCCATCGGTGCCTTGCACTCAGAGCATCGAAGAGTCCTTGGTCCCGGCTCGCCCGTTGAACGACACTCGGTGCATCTAAAAAGAAGGTGACTCATCGCCCGCCCAGATTACCAGCGGGATCAAATTGACACCTCGCCCTCGCATTCCTAACATTGCCACGCAAAGCCCCTACAGCGGCTATCCCACGCCACAGCGACGGAGACCATGACAGACAAAAAGCCCGAAGACGCAGATTCGATAGTGCTAATAGGCGACGGCGAAGCCCGCACCGCCGCCGACCAGTTGCGTTGCCTGAACGAGATCGCCGCGACCACCGGCATCGAGGACGACGACTTTTCTCGTGGCGGGTCTGTCGGCCAGTTGGAACGGGCGATGGCCGAGCGTCTTGGCAAAGAGAGCGCAATCTTCATGCCCACCGGCACCCTCGCCAACCACCTCGCCATCCGCCGGCACTGTGGCACAGGCGGCAGAGCGGCCGTGCAAGAGCAGAGCCACCTGTTCAACGACACCGGCGACTCCTTGCAGCGGCTCAGCAGCATCAACCTGGTGCCCCTCGCGACCGGACGCGTGTACTTCACGGCCGCAGAGTTGAAGGAAGCCTACGAGACTTCAGTCACAGGGCGGGTAATGAACCCCATCTCAGCCGTCATGGTAGAAACCCCCGTGCGTCGCCGTTCCGGCCAGATCGTTCCCTGGCCCGAGGTGCAGGCCATCAGCGAAGTGAGCCGTTCGCTCGGCATACCGAGCCATCTTGACGGCGCACGTTTGTTCATGGTCGCAGCCGCCACCGGCAACGACGTACGCGACTACTCCGACCTGTTCGACTCGGTGTACGTGTCGCTCTACAAGTTCTTAGGGGCGCCGTTCGGGGGCATTCTGGCCGGGAACAGCGACTTCATAGATGGCATGTACCACGACCGCCGCATGTTCGGGGGCGGCCTGGCGCAGACCGCCCTCGTCGCCGCCTTGGCCCTGCACGGCCTGCCAGGGTTCGCCGAGAAGTTCGCAGCAGCGCTCGAAAAGGGCAAGCAGCTGATGAGGGCCATTGACGGCATCCCCGGCCTGTCCGTGACGCCGTTTGAGCACAGCTCCAACATCTTCCCGCTGACCCTCGCCGACAACCTCGACCTCGATCGCTTCAAGAGCGCACTCGCCGATCACGGCATCTTCATCTACCCCCCAGAACAACCCGGGGAACCCGGCGTTCGGCCCATCGACCTGCACGTGAACGCCACCATGCTCCGGCGGCCAAACGACGAACTGGCGTCGGCGTTCTCGGCGGCGGCGGCGCAAGCCACTGCCTGAAGGCGGCAGGTCTATGGAGCGCCCAAACGATACGCCCGACGTACTCGTAGTCGGCGCCGGTGCCACCGGGGCGGCGCTCTCGTGGCGGCTCGCGTCACAAGGCTTCAGGGTCACCTGTCTTGAGCAGGGCGGCTGGGTTGCTCCGTCTACATACCCGGCCGGGTATGGGGACTGGGCGACGCATTTCCAGTCCGACTTCCACCTGGACCCGAGCGTGCGTCGCCTGCCAGCCGACTACCCCGTTAACACCGACGCCTCGCCCATATCCGTCTCCATGTACAACGCCGTCGGGGGAAGCACCGTGCAGTGGAGCGCCCACTTCCCCCGGCTGCACCCCTCCGACTTCCGGGTGAAATCACTCGACGGTGTGGCCGCCGACTGGCCCCTCACCTACTCCGACCTGGAGCCGTACTACGACCTGAACGACCGCATCACTGGCGTCGCAGGCCTCGACGGCGACCCGGCGTACCCGGAAAAGTCGCCCCGGCAAACGCCCCCAGTGCCGCTGGGCGCTCTTGGCACGAAGATTGCTCGGGGGTTCGACCGGCTCGGCTGGCACTGGTGGCCCGCCGACAGCGCCATCCTCACCCGGCCATACGACGGCCGCGACGCCTGCAACAACTGCGGCCCGTGCAACCTCGGTTGTCCCAGTAAGGCCCGCGCCAGCGCCGACGTCACCTACTGGCCGCGCGCCATAAGCGCCGGTGTGAGGCTGGTAACAGGGGCTCGGGTAAGCAAGATTTTGACGGACGGCGGCCGTGCCGTTGGCGTGGACTATTTCGACCACGAAGGCAATGAACAGACCGCTAAAGCTGCCGTGGTCGTGCTGGCCTGCAACGGCATCGGCACGCCCCGTCTGCTATTGAACTCGGCCAGCGCGAGCCAGCCAAACGGCCTGGCCAACTCAAGCGGCCAGGTGGGTCGCAACCTCATGTTCCACCCGTACGCCACCGTCACCGGCGTGTTCGACGAGGTCCTCGACGGCCATACCGGCCCGGTGGGTTGTTCCATCGTTAGCCAGCAGTTCTACGAGACCGACCCGGACCGGGAGTTCGTCCGCGGTTACATACTGCAACTCGGCCGAAGCGGCGCGCCCCTGCACACAGCTATGGGCGGCGCGGGCGATCACATGGTGCCCTGGGGTGCCGATCACCGGCGCGTGTTTGACGGGCGTCATCGAAGAACAGGCACCATCGCCGTCATTGGTGAGGACTTGCCCGAGCCCTGGAACCGTGTGGATCTAGACCCGGATATTACAGACGACAGCGGCATCCCTGCGCCCCGGGTTCACTACGCCCTCAGCGACAATAGCCGTGCGCTAATGGCCCACGGTGTGGACAACGCCGTGCGAGTGCTAAACGCGGCCGGTGCGAACCAGACCATCACCACTAACCCGTTTCCATACTCCGGGTGGCACCTCATGGGCACCGCTCGCATGGGGACCGACCCTGACAGCTCCGTCGTGGATCCCTGGGGCCGGGCGCACGACGTGGAAAACCTGTACCTGGTCGATGGTTCGATCTTCGTCACTGCGGGCGGCGTCAACCCGACGTCGACCATGCAGGCGTTGGCCCTGCGCATAGCCGACCGCATCGCAGACACAGCTTCCGACATCGGATAACCTGATAGCTGCCCATGAATTCTCTTTCAGAGACAAAACCCAAGACAAACTCGGCCGCCGAGTCCACAGTGCCAGAATCCCTCCCCTCGCGCATCGCCATGTACCGGGACCGCATCTTTGGCGCTGCCGTGGTTCTCGTCGTCTTTTTCGACCAGCTAACAAAGTTCCTGGTGCGGGAAAACATGTCCATCGGCCAATCAGTGCCGTCCAGCGGGTTCTTCCGGTTCACGTACTACGAGAACTCGGGCACCATATTCGGGCTATTCCAAAACGCGACTGTCATCCTCACCGTGGTCTCGATCGTCGCGATAGGCTTTTTGGTCTACTTCTACCGTAGCCAGCGCGCACCCACGCTCATCATGCGGGGGGCCATCGGCATCCTCATGGGCGGGGCAATCGGCAATCTTATCGACAGGCTGGCAATGGGCGGCGTAACCGACTTCGTCGACGTGGGCAGGTGGCCCATATTCAACATCGCCGACGCCTCCATCACCGTGGGGATCTTCTTACTCATCGTCGTCACCTCCGTAGCGCCAAAAAAAGATGAGGCCCGCGACCCCGGTGGCCCCGTCGGGGATGCGGGCGATCCGGTCGGCGATCCCGGCGACCACACCAATTGACCGACCCGGTCGAACTGACGGTCTCTGAGGCCAACGCCGGGGCACGGCTCGACACTTTCCTTTCCGGGCAAGTTCCCGACCTGTCCCGGTCACGTTCCCGTGCCCTCATCGATCATGGCCTCGTACGTGTGGGCGGTTCCGTCGCCGAAAAGCCCGCTCTAAGGCTGACTACGGGGCAGGTCGTCACCATAATGCCCGCCGAGCCAGAGCCCTCCAACCTCGTCCCCTGGGACGTGCCTCTGTCCGTGATCTATGAAGACGAAGAACTGCTCGTCATAGACAAGCCCGCCGGTATGACCGTTCACCCGGCTCCCGGCCACCCCAACGACACCCTGGCCAACGCCGTCATCGCCCGCTGGCCCGACGTAACAGACGTGGGCGAGTCGACCCGGCCGGGCATCGTCCATCGCCTCGACGCCGATACCTCTGGTCTTATAGTCGTGGCAAAAACGCCCCGCGCACACGCAGGCGTCGCCGCCCAGTTCGCCGCGCGAACCGTTGAAAAGCACTACACCGCGCTGGTGGTCGGCTCACTCGACCAGGACCAGGCCGTTATAGAGGCCCCTGTTGGTCGCAGTCCACACAACCGCAAGAAAATGGCGGTCGTTGAACACGGCCGAGACGCCTCGACCGGGTTCCGGGTCACGTACCGGTTCGAGAAAAGCACGATGGTCGACATCAAACCGACTACCGGTCGCACCCACCAGATTCGCGTCCACTTCGCATCTATTGGGCACCCTGTCGTCGGTGACACCGTTTACGGGAGGGCCGAACACCGCCTGGCCAGGCAGTTCCTGCATGCGACGGCCCTGGCGTTCGAACACCCCGTCAGCGGGCGCCGAATCGAGCTCACTTCTCCCCTGCCCGAAGACCTCACGACGTACCTGTCCGAGGTGCTGGCATTCTCGGTTGAGATGACAACTTTTACTTCCGAAATTAGAGACTCCAAATGACCGCACCCGTCAGAGTTCGCTTCGCCCCCAGCCCCACGGGCGAGCCGCACGTCGGCAACATACGCACCGCCTTATTCGCCTGGCTATTCGCCAGGGGACAGGGCGGGACCTTCCTCATCCGTATCGAAGACACCGACCGTGCACGCTTCGTCGAAGGAGCGGTCGAATCAATCTTGGACTCGTTGCGTTGGCTCGGCCTCGACTGGGACGAAGGGCCAGATGTCGGGGGACCGTACGGCCCCTACTACCAGTCCGACCGCAAAGAGCGTGGCAACTACAAAGTAGCGGTCAATCGCATGCTCTCGTCCGGGCACGGCTACTACTGCTTTTGCTCCCCAGAGCACCTCAAGACCGTTCGTGAGCAGCAACGCGCCGCCAGCAAGCCGCCCGGCTACGACCGGCACTGCCGTGGCATGAGCCAGGACCAACTCACCGAAGCTATGTCCGAGAATGCGACCCCGGTGGTCCGTTTCGCAATGCCCGAAAGCGGACAGACGGTAGTCTCCGACCTGGTCCGGGGAGAGGTAGCGTTCGAGAACAAGCTGATAGACGACTTCGTCATGCTCAAGTCAGACGGGTTCCCGACTTACCATCTTGCAAACGTGGTCGACGACCATGCCATGAAGATAAGCCACGTACTTCGGGCCGAGGAGTGGCTACCGTCGCTCCCTCGTCACTGGGCCATGTATGAAGCGCTTGGGTTCG
>CAVOCN010000078.1:0-6292 GCA_963694205.1 Dehalococcoidia bacterium
GCACGGTGGCATGACCATCTGCGCGGCCATCAGCCCGTACATTGCCATGCGTAACGAGGCCAGGGCAATGGCCGGTCCGGACCACTTCGTCGAGGTGTTCGTCAACACCCCGCTTGAGGTGGCCGAGTCCCGCGATGTTAAGGGCATGTACGCCAAGGCGCGGCGTGGTGAAATCAAAGGCTTCACCGGCATCGACGACCCGTATGAAGACCCGCCCAACCCCGAAATCACTCTGGACACCGTTGCCTATACGGCCGAAGAGAACGCTCGCAAGATCCTGGCGTACCTGGTGGAGCGTGGCTTCCTACTGTCGGATTCCTCGCCCTAACGTAACCAACGCCAGTGGGTGAAAACGACCGGTTCATTCCTATGGCCGTTCCCGTCCTAGACGGGAACGAGCAGCGCTATGTAACCGAGGCCATAGGCTCGGGCTGGATCTCCTCTCAGGGTCGGTTTGTTACCGACTTTGAAGAGGGGTTCGCCCGCTACTGCGGCGCGGGCCACGGTGTCGCCGTAACAAGCGGGACGACCGCCCTTCACCTCGCATTCGCAGCTCTCGGGCTGGCGTCCGGCGACGAGGTCATCATCCCCGCCGTCACCCACGTAGCCGTCGCCAACATGGTGGCCCTAACCGGCGCGAAGCCAGTACTCGTCGATGTCGATCCGACGCATTGGACGCTGGACCCACAAAGCCTCGAAGCTGCGATCACCGCTCGCACCAAAGCCGTGGTCGTCGTACACCTGTACGGCCACCCTGTAGACATGGACCCTGTGCTCGCCATCGCCGATCGACACGGCCTGACGGTCATCGAAGATGCGGCCGAGGCACACGGTGCCGAGTATCGGGGCAAGCGCACCGGTAGCCTGGGGCACGTGGCCTGCTTTAGCTTTTATGCCAACAAGATCATCACCACCGGCGAGGGCGGGATGATCGTAACCAGTGACGAGGCCATCGCAGAAAAGGCCCGCAAGTTGCGCAACCAGGCGGACGAGCCCGGTAACACCAGGCGCTTCTGGCACGCAGAAATGGGCTACAACTACCGCATGACCAACCTGCAGGCCGCCGTGGGCCTCGCCCAATTGGAACGGCTGGACGAGTTCATCGCTCGGCATCGGCGAACCGCCGATCAGTATCGCAACGGGCTGTCCGGTGTATCGGGCCTTACCCTGCAAGCCGAGGAACCCTGGGCAAAAAACGTGTACTGGATGTACTCGGTTCTGGTTGACCCTGACTCGGGCACCAGCCCTGACGACGTCGCCAGCAACCTGCGCAGCCGAGGCATCGACACTCGTCCGTTCTTCGTGCCCATCCACCGCCAGGGCTCATACGAGGGACAGTACCCCTCCGAGAGCTACCCGGTGGCCGAACGGGTCGCAGAGACCGGGCTCAACCTGCCGTCGGGCAACGAACTGACCGAGAGCGACATAGCACGTGTCGTAGAGGCAATAAAATCAGCGATGACGGACGCAAAATGACCGACGCACCTGATGGGCAAGAGCTAGTAGAAGAGATCACCCACGAGGGCGAGTGCCTGGCGTACGTCGTCCGGGCCGCGTACGCACCGGGCAAGACAACCTTCATCACCCCTGACGAGCGAGTTCAGCAAATTGGCTTCATCGTCTACCCCGCTGGCGGCGAAGTGCAGGCCCACACCCACCGGCCCATTCAGCGCAATATCGTCGGCACCGGTGAGGTCATTCTCGTACGGTCCGGTCGCTGCCACGTCGACATATTCACCGACGAACGCGAGCTAGTGACCACCCGTGAACTGGCGGCTGGCGACGTCGTATCCATGGTCTCCGGAGGCCACGGCTTCCGCATGATCGAGCCAACAGTTCTTCTTGAGGTCAAGCAAGGCCCGTACATAGAGGCAGACGAAAAGGACCGGTTCTAGCCGTTGCCTGAACCCAAATTGAGGCAGGGACCGGGCTCGTTCGGCGAGGCCTACTCGGGCGCCTACGACGCCCTGTACGCCGACAAAGACTACGAGGCCGAGTGCGACATGATCGAGCGCCTCTTCACCGACCACGTGTCCTATCCCGTCGCTGACGTGCTCGACCTGGGCTGCGGTACCGGCGGCCACGCAATTCCCCTGGCCAGGCGTGGTTACCAGGTATTTGGCGTGGACAGATCGCCCCAAATGCTCGAAGCCGCACGCAGCAAGGCCACCGGCCTCGCCGACCCGCCCGACTTTACGCAGGGCGACGTGACGACCGTGCGAGTGGGCGCGAAGTTCGACGCCGTGGTGATGATGTTCGCGGTACTCGGCTACCAGACAGAGCCGGGCGACCTCAGGGCGACCCTCGCCACAGTTCGCGAACACCTGAGAAACGGCGGCATCTTCATTGCCGATGTCTGGTACGGGCCCGCGGTTCTCGCACAGCGACCGGGCGACCGCGTCAAAGAAGTTCCGACCGATACCGGGCGGCTGGTGCGCTCGGCCTCCGGCAGGCTCGATGCAGACAGGGGCGTATCGACAGTCAACTACCGGGTTGCCGAGTACGAAGGTGACCGGCTGGTACGGGAGACGACCGAGGAGCACGTCATGCGCTACTTCTCGCTTCCTGAACTTTCGGGCCTATTCGAGACCGCAGGTCTCCGACTTGTGCACTCAGAACCGTTCATGGAGCCGGGCCGCCCCCTGGACGAGACCACCTGGAACGCGACAGTCCTAGCCCGCGCCTAAGTGCGGGCGACCCGGCACAAGGGATGACTCGCGCCTCACTAGCCCATTAGCGCGGCCAGCCGGGCCCGAAGCTCCGGCCAGTGCAGGTCAAAGTCCAGTAGTTCGGCGAACAGCCGGTGCGCCTGGTCCCGGTGCGTCCCGGCGTTTTGCGCCACGGCCGTCAGTGCGTCCGGTAACGCGTCCATCGACGGCACGTTCGCGCCGAAGTTGTATCTGCCGAGCAGGTCCGCGTAGGTCGGCTGTGCGACCGAAACGGTGGGCAGTCCGCACTTCATATAGGCCCCGAACTTTCCCGACGCCAGGCCTATATTGGCGACGTTCTTCTGGGTGAATCGGCTGGGGCCGACGGGCTTGTACAGCGCCAGCCCTATGTCAGCGGAAGACACCATTTCCATGTACTCGTCGGGCGGCAACGGCCCCTGCGAATAATAGACGCGCGAATCCGTCTCTCCCGACACAGTGCGCTCTGCGCCCGCGAGATGCCCATGAACGACGAGCACATGAGTGGACGGCCAGCTGCTCATGCCCTCCAATAGTTCCTCGGAATAGGTCCAGGGAGCGAAACTGCCGGAGTGCAGCGCGATGACCTTGTCCGCCGGGATGCCCAGCCGGTCCCTCAGGTAGCTCGATCGCTCAGTCACAACCGGCCCTGCTGGGGCTACTGGCACCCGCACCATCGCGTCAGCATCTACGCCATTCTCCGCGCCCAGCAGCCCGGCTCGCAGTTCGTCTTGAACCACCGTTAGCGATGCATAAGCGTTGGCCTCGCGCTCCAGCGCTTTTTCCCTGACATCTCTTGGTTTGGACAACTCGTCGTCAAAGAAAATTTCGAACGAAAAGTACACCAGCGGCACCTCGTGGTTACGGGCATGTGGGAACGCGGCTATCAGACCGGCGCTATCCACACCTATCGCAAGGTCGTAGCGCCCGCCCGCGAAGCGCCTCCCGGTGCGTCGCCTGACACCCTCATCGAGGAACCCTCTTAGAGTCCCCCTGAGGCCGACAGAAGCGATAGCCCTCGGCCAGATAAATGAGAACGTGCGAACCGGCTCGGCCGGGTACGGATCGCCCGAACCTCCGGGGGTCCAAAGGTCCACTTCGGCGCCCGCGCCCACCAATTCATGTACGAGGCCGTACAGAGTCGGGTTGGTCATCAGCGAGCCGTTGGGCTCGAAAATCGCCACCCTGCGACCGGCTAACTCACTCGTCATTGCCACGTCGCCTACGCCCCGTTACCCGCGAGTGGCAGCGTACTAGAAAGCACGTTCAGGACCCGTAGCCAAAGCTTCCCAGCAAGTCACCAAAGCTGGCTTCAAACGCACCGATATGATCGGCCGTGAAGTGGTCGCTCCAAGATCCGATCTGGCCCTTACGAAACGTCGATGAACCTTCCCAGAAAATATCGCCCCTGACCCGCTCAATCTCGGCCGCCCCCAGGTCGAGGCCGAGATATTCGACGATGCTGCCGAGAGCCGTCTGCTGCGCTTCATCTGAACCAGCGCCGCGCGGACCTACGAGATCTTCGAACCTGACCACAATACCGGGGCCGCGCTCCAGCCAGGGCAGAAAGCGCGCGTAGTGCTCGGCGATGCCCAGCGACGCTGCGGCTCCATCGAGTGCGCCAGATTCGACGCCGACAATGGACGCCATGATCCGGCCACCCTCGTCCAGCCCTCGGTAGTGAGCATGCAGGCGATGGCCGGGAGTTCGGGCGACGTAGAAGGCGTCCGACACACACACGTCGCGGGGGTCGCGCACGATCGTTATAGCCTTAACGCCGTTGCCATCAATGTGGCGCTGAAGCTCAGGAAAGTGAAACGCGTGAGCGCGGATGCTGCAGCCCGGCCGTAGCCGACCCAGCCGTTTGGCGACTAGAGCCACCTCGCCGGGATCAAGCGCGTCCTGGCCACTGCTCGGCCCCAGTTCCAAAATCGAACTCAGCCGGTATCCGAGCAAGTCGAACATGCGCTCCTGCAGGTGCGTGCCAGCTTTCGGCATGCTGTTTGCAAACAAGGGTGGCAGGTCCGGGCGGCGCGACGATTGGACCCGGTCCAGCACCAGCGTTTTGGCGCCGAGTAGCTTTCCGGAAATCAGGTTCGGTGCCACCTAGCTCGCCTCCGGTCCGGAGTTGCCCGCGCCCGTGGAATTGGAAGAGGCCGTGAGCCAGTCTTCCCGCGTTGCCATGCACTTGAAGTCGGCGTCCCAGGCAAACTTCCACAAGTGTTTCGCCATCGCCACGTTCTGACTCACCAGCATTTCCTGTGCGTAGTAGTTCTGTCCTCGTCCGGGGCGACGAATCAGGGCTTTGGTTTTGCTCAGCACCGCGCGTCCGATCGCCCGTGCCGCCCTGGCCAAAAGCCCGGCTCGGCCGGTGGGGCTCGCCTTGTAATCGTGGCACGCGCGGAACCGTCCGAAGTTACCGAACCTTCCCTTCATTGACCGCAGGTTTACACCCGCCCCCTCTTGTACATGGTCGACCGGCGCATCCGGGGCGTAGGCCAGCTTCCAACCGGCCCGATAGAGCTTGTGGCACAGCCCGGTTTCACCGTCACACACCATGTTGGGCCCGACCATGTCGGCGTTGAACCCGCCGGTTTCGAAAAGGGCCGATCTACGAGCCGAAAAGTTCGCACCTGCCAGCGTTCTTGGACTGGCCAGTAACTTGAACTCCGGGCCGTAGTCGAGGTCACCGTACATGTTCAGCGGCGGCACCCAGGCCGGTGGAGGGCTGGCCCAGCGTGTGGTTACCGGCCCCCCGGCCGCCCCCACTTTCGGGTCATCAAAGCATGCCACCAGCGCCGTCAACCAACCCCGCGACACCTCTGTGTCGTCGTCCGTGAAGGCGATAATGTCTCCGGCTGCGGCGCGGATACCTGCGTGTCGTGCGAGGTGCGAACCGGGCTGCGGCTCCCACACGTACCTCGGAGCCGCACCATTATCGCTGGCGACTTGCCCTCGGAACCGCTCCTCGCTCTGAGTCGGACCGTTGTCGACGACGATCATTTCAAAGCGGTCCGCCGGGTAATCCTGCCGACGCACCGCCTCGACACATGCGGCTATGTGGCCAGGAGCGTTAAAGGTAGGTATAACGACCGATACGAAAGGCTGCATTAGCGTCTCGCCCTATCGCTGCCTGGAACCGGTTCGTATGCGACGCCGAAGCCCCTCGCCAGCCCACTGGCCGATGTGGCTTATGGAGCGCCTGGTGACCCGGCCTCTGAGCAAATCGAGCTTCCCGGCTAGCGAGCGCACGTCCTGCCGGGCGTCGAACTGGCCCGCGAGGTCGGTGACAATCGCCTCGGCCTCGTCCAGCTGCCCGGCCCGGAGAAATACTCTGCCGAGCTTCGCTGCGCGTCCGACGAAGTCGTGCCTGTTGAACTGGGGCGGGAAGTGACCTGCCATTTCGATGACATCAAGGTCGCCCTGCTCCGGGTCGGTGTCTCGCCCGTCCAACTGGTCGATCCACAGCCCTATGATGACCGGCCTAATATAGGTTGCGTTCAAGTCGGCGACGAGTAACTCGATGTCTCCCACCGAGGCGTCCCCATTCAACAGCCGGGCAAGGGCTGAGACGACGGGCGGCCGGTCCTGTGGCCAGCGCCGTT
>CAVOCN010000079.1:0-6255 GCA_963694205.1 Dehalococcoidia bacterium
GTTCGATGGCAGAGGCAATTACGCCATCGGTTTCAAGGAACAGGTGATGTTCCCGGAGATCGACTATAACGCCGTGGATAGACTCAGAGGATTGCAGGTGGTGGTGACAACCACCGCTCCGAACGATAGGGAAGGCCTGAGGCTTCTTGAGCTTTTGGGTGTTCCGTTTGCCAAGACTGACGATGGAACTGTCGCTTAATGGCACCGTTGCCGAGCGATGGTGAATTGACCAGTGTTGGCAAGCGTAAACAGGGAGGATAGTTAATTGGCAAAGGCCTCAATGGTTGCGCGCTGGAAAAGGCCGCAAAAATACTCGACTCATAAGTACAACAGGTGCAATCGTTGCGCCCGGCCTCGTGCGTATATCCGACACGTTGGCCTATGCAGGATTTGTTTCAGGGAGTTGGCGCTTCGCGGCATGCTGCCTGGTATTCGAAAGGCCAGCTTGTAAAGGCTATGTCAGTTACTGATCCGATCGCAGATATGCTCACGCGAATACGCAACGCGGTTACTGCCGAGCACGATAGCGTGCCAATACCCGCGTCGAAGATGAAGATCTCGTTAGCCGAACTTCTCAAAAATGAGGGGTTCATCCTGGGTTACGAGTTGGAAGAGACCGGGGGGCCGCAGGGAGGCATAAAAGTCTTCTTGCATTACCACGACCGCGGGGACCCCGGCATAGCGGGACTGAAGCGAGTTAGCAGGCCGGGCCTGCGCGTTTACGTCCGCAAGGGAGAGATCCCTCGGTACTTTGGCGGTCTTGGAGTGTCTTTCCTGTCCACGTCTCAGGGCGTGATGACCGGACGTGACGCATGGAAGAAGGGCATCGGCGGCGAACTGCTTTGCTACGTGTGGTAGTGCCCGGATACGGCAATGAGCGTGACCGGCGGACTGCCGAGAGCGCTACAGAGTGTTTGGTGAATTAGAAAATGTCTCGTATAGGAAATAAACCCATACAGGTTCCGAACGGTGTAAACGTCACCGTTTCCGGGTCCGATGTGGCCATTAAAGGCCCCAAGGGCGAGCTAAAGCAAAGCTTCAACTCGGACATGTTGATCGCCAGTAGCGAGGGCGTGCTCACCGTGGGCCGCCCCTCGGATGAGGGTCAACATAAAGCGCTGCACGGCCTGACTCGCAGCCTGCTGGCCAATATGGTGGTTGGTGTGAGTGAGGGCTACATTAAGAAACTCGACCTCGTCGGAGTTGGATACCGGGCCCAGCAAGAGGGTCCGGGGGTGTCACTGAGTGTGATGCTCAGCCACACGGTCGTCATTAACCCCCCGGAGGGTGTGAAGGTCGAAGTGGAGGGCCAGAACCTTATTAAGGTGACCGGCATAGACAAACAAAAGGTTGGCCAACTTGCGGCGCAGATTCGCAAGGTAAGGCCGCCCAACGCCTACACCGGCAAGGGCATTCGCTATAGCGGCGAACAGATCAAGCTCAAGCCGGGTAAGTCGGCGCGAAGGGTCTAACCAGACCGGCCTCGGCCCAGTTGACTTGGACTGAGTTGATTTGCATCGAGATGAATTTGGAGAGTAGTAGTTGGCACTGAGGAAAACATTCAAGCACCGGGTGCGCATTAGGCACGCCCGGGTTCGGAAACGGGTAAGCGGGACGGCTGTAAGGCCTCGCCTGGCGGTGTTCCGTAGTTCTCAGCACGTCTACGCCCAGCTCATTGACGACGTCCAAGGGGTGACCCTGGCCGCCGCGTCGAGCCTGGATAGCGAGGTCAAGACGGGCTCCGACGGACGCACAAAGACCCTGACGTCTCGTGCGGTTGGCGAACTTGTTGCCAAGCGGGCGGCCGAAAAGGGCATCAAGTCTGTCGTGTTCGACCGCGGCGGTAACAAGTACCACGGTAGGGTCAAGGCCCTGGCCGAGGCAGCGAGAGAGGGAGGGCTGGTCATTTGACGTCCAACAGGGGCTACGGAGGAGGGCGCGATAGAGACCGCGGACCCGATGATGGCATGGAGGAGCGGGTGGTGAAGATCTCCCGGGTCGCCAAGGTCGTCAAGGGTGGCCGGCACCTCAGCTTTAACGCGATTGTCGTGGTGGGTGATGGCAAAGGCAACGTTGGTGTGGGCCTCGGTAAGGCAGACGCCGTTCCGGATGCCGTCAAGAAGGGCGCATATTACGCCCGGCGCAACATGATCGAAGTGCCGCTGGATGGCAGCACGATTCCTCACGAGGTAACGACCAAGTTCTGCGGCGCCGAGGTAATGCTCAAGCCCGCAGTACCGGGGACGGGCGTAATTGCCGGTGGCTCGGTGCGCGCAGTTGTTGAGCTTGCCGGGGTAAAAGACATACTGAGCAAGGCTCGGCACTCCACTAACCCGGTCAACAGCGTGAAGGCGACGTTCAAGGCCCTGGGCATGCTCAGGGAGATTGCGCCGGAGAAGGCTCGCAGGCGCAGGGTTATTGAGATTGGCGCCGCCCGGATGGCACGCAGGGCACAGGCCCGCGCCGTCAAGGCCGCCGCCGTTGCAGCCGCTGCAGCCGCTGCTGCGCAGGCCTGATTCCTATGACCAAGATAACCGTAACGCTGATCAATAGCGTAATAGGCAACAAGCAGGACCAGAGACGAACCGTGGAAAGTCTGGGCCTGAAACGAATTAACCACACCGTGGTTCATGAGGACACGGCTTCTATCAGGGGCATGGTCCATAAGGTCCGCCACCTGGTACGAGTCGAGTCAGCAGACTGACGCCAGCGGACTGACTAGAGAGTAAAGAACGCAGCACAATGCCAGAACAACAAAGTTTGAAACTCAACGAATTGAAGCCGCCCCGCGGCGCCCGCAAGAACCGCACCAGGGTGGGTCGTGGCAACGGAAGTGGCCATGGCAACTACTCCGGTAAGGGAATGAAAGGCCAGAACGCTCGCTCCGGTGGCGGAGTCCGGGTGGGCTTCCAGGGTGGTCAGCTCGCGCTGATTAAGTCGCTGCCGATGATACGAGGCTTCACGGCTCGCTCTCACAAGGAATATCAGCTAGTCAACGTTGATCAACTGGCTACCTTCACAGACGGGACGGAGATTACGGCGCAGGCCCTGGTCGATGCCGGTCTCGTCGATTACGCCGACCGGCCAATCAAGGTGCTCGGTAGAGGTGAGGTCGAGGGCGTGATGACTGTCGTCGCCGATCGCTTTTCGGAGTCTGCACGAGCCAAGATTGAGGCCGCTGGCGGCACGGTCCGACAGGCTGGACCCGGAAAAGGTAGCGACTAGTGGTACAAAGGGGCGCTGCGTCTCGCCAGCAGGAGGTCACCAGGCCACAGCTCATCCAGTCGATGATCGACGCGATGAGGGTGCCGGACCTTCGTTCAAAGATTCTTTTCACGCTGGCGATGCTGGTTATATTCCGGTTTGTCGCCCACGTGCCGGTGCCTGGCGTCGATACGCAGGCGCTGAACCAGGCGTTCGAACAAAACGCCCTACTGGGCTTCCTGGACCTGTTCAGTGGCGGTGCGCTGGCCAACCTGTCCATAGCCGCGCTGGGTGTCTACCCGTACATCACGGCGTCCATCGTGATGCAGATACTCACCCCGGTGGTGCCTTCGCTAAAGGCGCTGTCGCAAGAGGGTGACTACGGGCGACAGAGAATTAACCAGTACACGCATTGGCTGACAGTTCCCATTGCTTTGCTCCAGGCCTGGGGCCAGCTAACGCTGCTGCGCCAGTCCGGCGTGCTGCCTACCGTCGACTTCGGCCTGAACCTCGTTACGCTGGCGATGGTGGCGTCTATGGTCGCCGGAACTATGTTCCTGGTCTGGCTGGGTGAGCTGATAACCGAGCGTGGGCTGGGCAACGGCATTTCGCTGATTATCTTCGGCGGTATCGTGGCCAGCTTCCCTCGCATTATCGGCCAGGGCTTTTTGCAACGGGACGAGGCTGGCGGGCTGCTGCTGCTGGCGTTGTTCGGCCTGGCCATTATTTACCTTATTGTCATGTTCACCGAGGCCCAGAGGCGGGTGCCTGTTCAGTACGGTAGAAGCGTGTTCAGGGGCGGCCGTATGCAGCGGCAATCGGGCTCTACCTTTTTACCCCTCAGGGTCAACTCGGCAGGCATGATTCCGCTTATTTTTGCGTTCTCTATAATTATTCTGCCCACGACTATCGCCAGTTATTTTAGGGATCCACTTAGCGACGGCTTTGTGCCGCGGGCAGCACGGTTCTTCTCCGATACGTTCGACCCCAGCAGGTGGCCGTATTGGCTTGCCGTCTTCATTTTGGTGGTGATATTTGCGTTCTTTTATACGCTTGTCATCTTCCAGCAACAGCGACTGGCGGAGAACTTGCAAAGAAATGGCGGGTTCATTCCGGGTATTCGACCCGGTAAGCCGACGCAGGACTACCTGAACCGGGTCATTTTGCGCATAACCTGGGGAGGCGCACTGTTCCTCGGCTTTATTGCCGTGCTGCCGTTCGCCATTACCCAGGTGACAGATATACGTGCACTCACGATAAGTTCCACGAGCCTGCTGATTATGGTGGGCGTGGCGCTGGACACGATGCGTCAATTGGAAGCGCAGCTATTGATGCGCAACTATGAGGGCTTCCTGAGGTAACGATCGCCCATTGTGAGGCGACGGCTCTGAAGGAAATCTTAAAACGCGGCACCTTGAAAAAAGCAATATTGCTCGGCCCACCCGGCGCGGGTAAGGGCACCCAGGCGGCACGACTGGCTGAAAAGCTGGGCGTGAACTTGGTGTCTTCAGGGGACCTGTTCAGGGACCACCTGGCCAGGGAAACCGAACTGGGCCTCGCGGCCCGCTCGTTCATGAACTCCGGTGAACTGGTGCCGGACGGTGTGACTATCGCGATGGTTATGGGATGGGTTACCGCACCGGAGCAGTCGGCGGGGTTTGTGCTGGACGGGTTCCCCCGGAGCCTGGGCCAGGCCCAGGCGCTGGACAGCGAGATGGCCGGCCGGGGCGGCGTTGACGGTGTGTTGTACATAAACGTGTCGCGGGACGAACTGGTTCGCAGGTTGGGCGGGCGGTCCATTTGCAGGGGCTGCCAGACGCCTTACCACGCGACGTCGTCTCCGCCTCGCAAGGCTGGCGTCTGCGATAAATGCGGGAGTGAGCTTTACGAGCGGGAAGACGATAAGCCGGAGGCGGTGGCCAACCGGCTTGAGGTGTACGAAAAGCACACCGCGCCACTGGTGGAGCACTACCGGCGGACCGGGGTGCTGACAGAGATAGACGGCGACCAGCCGATTGAGGAAGTTTGGAAGGCTCTAGAGGCCGCTGCTAACTAGCGGCGAACCTATAATTATGGGAACGGTAGGAGAATCGATAATAGAGCGCCCAATCGCCCTGGCCCATGAAAGGCCAAACGGGATAACGATCAAATCGCCAGCCGAGTTGGACCTTATGAGGGAAGCCGGCAAGGTGGTGGCCGAGGTCAAGGCCCTGTTAGCGGCCGCGATCCAGCCGGGAATAACGACCGAGAACTTGGATGCGATTGCCGAAAGCGCTATTCGGGCGGCCGGTGCCACCCCCTCGTTCAAGGGTTACCTGGGCTACCCGGCGAGCATTTGTACGTCGATTAACCAAGAGATAGTGCACGGTATACCCGCCGCGCGAGTATTAAACGAAGGCGATCTGCTGAGCGTGGATGTCGGGGCCATTGTGGATGGCCTGCACGCTGACAGCGCTTTCAGCGTCGGCGTTGGCGAGGTGACGCAGGAAACGACTGACCTGATTGATGCGACGCGGGAGTCTCTGCTCCGGGGCATTGAGCAGGTCAAAATTGGGGCGAGGATAGGCGACATTTCAGCCGCCGTACAGGCGTACGCGGAGGGTAAGGGCTACACCCTGGTTCGCCAGTACGTCGGACACGGGATCGGTTATGCGATGCACGAGGACCCCTCGGTCCCCAACTTTGGCCCAGCCGGACGCGGCCCGCTTTTGAAAGAGGGAATGGCCATAGCGATAGAGCCGATGCTGAACCTCGGTACATGGAAGACCGAGGTTTTGGATGACGAATGGACAGTGGTGACGGCAGATGGCAAACGGTCGGCCCATTTTGAAGACACGGTGCTGGTAACGCAAGATGGACCGGTTGTGACAACGGCCCTTTAGGCCGCATCAAACTCACCGAACAACTAAAGTGAATTAATGGCTAAGAAAACAGACACAATAGAGGTCGAAGGGCTCATCAAGGAGTCGCTGCGCAATGCGACGTTCAAGGTGGAGCTGGCCAACGGTCACGAGGTGCACGCATACATCTCGGGAAAGATCCGCAAGAACT
>CAVOCN010000080.1:0-6233 GCA_963694205.1 Dehalococcoidia bacterium
CAAGGGCAGCCACCACCTCGCCGTGCGACTCGCCGGGAGGCCTCGCACCCTGGCCCGCATGGTGGACGACGTCACGGCCTCCTGCAACGAATTCGGTCCCGTAGACATCGGCCGCATCGACGGTGCCGAGCACGAAGCGCTGTGGAGAGCAGTGGCCGACTTCGGCTGGGACGAGGCAACACGTCCGGCTGCGTCCCTGCGCGTCTCCCTCCCCCCGGCCACGGCCGGGGAGGTGCTGGCCTCGCTGGAGAGTGCGGCGGCCACGCGCGGCCTTATGCCCGCGATAATCGCCCACCTGTCTGTGGGCACCGTGCTGCTAAACTTGTTTTCCCCAAACGGCGAATCTGATAGCGCCAAGCTAGACGACGTAGTGACCGACACGCGAAAGCTGGCTCGACAGCGCCGTGGCACGGCCGTACTTGAGCAGGCCTCGCCAAATGTGAAACGCCGCTTAGAAGTGTGGGACGGAGGAGGAGAGGCGACGGCGATCATGCAACGACTGAAAGCACAGTACGACCCCGGTAACGTCCTGAACCCTGGCCGGTACCTAAATGGCATCTAAGGGGATGGCATCTAAAGACGGCATATCGGCATTGGCCGGGTTCGTAGGCCCCGACGCCCCTGCAGAGGAAGACCTCTACAAGTGCGTCCACTGCGGGTTCTGCCTGCAGGCCTGCCCAACCTACGTACAGACGGGGTTGGAGACCGAGTCTCCCAGGGGCCGCATCGCCCTAATGAAGGCCGTCAACGAAGGCCGCATCGGCCTGGACGAAGACGTGTATCAGCACTGGGACATGTGCATCCAGTGCCGCGCCTGTGAGGACGTGTGCCCGTCGGGCGTTCCCTACGGACGGCTGATCGAAAAGACGATGGTGCAGGTAGAAATGCGGCGCAAAGTCTCCCGCATCGGGCGCCTCGTTTCATGGCTCATTTTCAGCAAAATCCTGCCCGACCAGAGCGCCCTCACCGGCCTGGTTGGCGCGCTTCGCCTGTACCAGAAGTCCGGGCTTCAGCGAGTCGTGCGAATCAGTCGAATTCTGAAACTAATACCCGGCGGCGTGGCAGAGCTGGAAAGCTCGCTGCCCTCCATGCCCAACGCCTTTTTCGCACCCCAGGGCCAGGTCTACCACGCGCACGGCAAGCCGCGGGCCTCGGTGGCGCTGCTATCCGGCTGCGTCATGCCCCTAATTCACGGTCCGGAAATGCGCACAGTAGCCCGGGTCCTGAACCGCAACCGGGTCGAAGTAGTCGTGCCCCAATCGCAGGTATGTTGCGGGGCCATCCACACGCATGTCGGTGACATCGAAAAGACGCGTGAGTTCGCCCGCCGCAACGTTGACGCATTTCTCGCCCTGCCCGTAGACGCGGTTATAACAGCGTCGGCGGGTTGCGGTACCCGCATGAAAGAGTACGGCGAACTGCTAGCCGACGACCCCGAGTACGCCGCGCGAGCGGCCGAGCTATCGGCCAAAGTGCGAGACATTCACGAATACTTGCATGATCTCCCGATCGACCCACCGAAAGGCCGGCTCGACTTCGAAGTCACCTACCAGGACGCGTGCCACCTTGCGCACACCCAGGGCATCGGGGCGCAGCCCAGGGCACTGCTGGAGTCAATCCCCGGCCTCACCCTCGTTGAAATGGAGAATCCGACGAGATGCTGCGGCGCCGGTGGCACCTACACCGTCACCCAACGAGACATGTCCCTGAGGCTGCTCGACGACAAGATGACGGCTATTGAGCAGACCGGCGCGACAATTGTCGCCACTGGCAACCCCGGCTGCCTCATGCAGCTCCAGTACGGTGTCCAGCGAAACGGCCCCCCGGTAACGGTCAAGTACGTGACCGACCTGTTGGACGAGGCCTACACCGCCGAGAAGTCCGTCGGGACCAAGGCCCAACCCCCCAAACAGTTGGGCGATGCCGAATCGCCCTGGGAAGAGGAACACGATGAACTTAGGACTCAGTGGAAAAGCCGCCCTGGTGACCGGCGGCAGCGACGGGATAGGTAAAGCCGCAGCGCACAGACTGGCAGCTGAGGGCGTCGCAGTCGCGATTACGGCACGCCGCGCCGACCACTTGCAGGCGACCGCCAGCGAAATCGAAGCCGCGACCGGCGGTCGCGTGCTCGCCCTGCCGGGCGACATGATCGACCCCGACCAGGTCGAATCCGTCGTAGCTCAGGCCGTAGAGGCCTTTGGTCGCCTCGACATTCTTGTCAGCAACGCGGGCAAATCCGCCGCCGACCACATCGACAACATGTCCGACGAAGTCTGGCGCGACGACATCGACCTAAAGCTAATGGGTGCCGTCAGGGGCGCTCGTGCCGCCGCCCCCCACATGCGTGCTCAAGGCGGCGGACGCATCATCAACATCACCACGCCCTCCGGCAAGGCCCCTGGGGGCGGCACCGTGCCCACATCCGTGTCGCGGGCAGCGGGCATAGCGCTGACAAAGGCCATGTCTCTTGATTACGCACCCGACGCCATTACCGTAAACACCGTCTGCATCGGCCTCATCAAGTCCATGCAGCACGAGCGCTGGTGGCAGCTATCGGGCCCCGAAGGCACGCTGGAGCAGTGGTACGAGCAAATGGGGGCGAAAGTGCCTCTCGGGCGCGTCGGCGAGGCCGAAGAGGCCGCCGACCTCATCGCGTTCCTCGCCTCCGACCGGGCCGCCTACATCACCGGCACCGCCGTCAACATCGACGGGGGCATGTCCCCGGTCGTCTGACCGGCTCCCCTCCCTCCGTGAACTGGCCGCCGCCGTTACTATGCGGCCGTAATTGACCTCTTCTGAATCGCGACTAGCGCCACTTCGCTAGAATGGGGCCACGACTTTCGAATCGGTAGGTTCAATACAAGGCAGAAATGAGCCCGATCAAACTTTTCTACTCATTTGCTGAGGAAGATGAGAGGTTCGTCAAGCGCCTAAGGGCGCACCTCAAACTCTTCCAAACGCAGGGATTGATCGAAGGCTGGAACTTCAGGCAGCTAAGTCCGGGTGTCGAATGGGACGCCGAAACTCGCCGCCAATTGGAAGAGGCGGATCTGATCCTTCTGCTCGTAAGCGCCAACTTCTTCAACTCTTCATACATTGAGACGGTCGAAATGAAACGGGCGCTGGAGCGCCACGAGTCCGGGGATGCAGTCGTGGTTCCGGTCATCCTTTCGCACTGTCAGTGGAAAAAGTCCCGATTGGGTGATCTCCAAGCCCTACCGGAGTCCGGCAATCCGATCTCGAGTCGACGATGGACGAACTGGGACGAGGCCTTCGACAACGTAGCCGCCGGCGTCGCGGACATGGTTGAAAGATTTCCCAAGCGCGACGCTCCCATTTCTTCGGAAGCAACCAGCGGTGCACCAAGCACACTTGGGACCGGCTTCTACGGACGAGAGGCGGACCTAGAACGGATCGGAGAAGCGTTTGCCGAGGATGGTTGCCGGGCTGTCGTCGTCCACGGACGGCCGGGAGTTGGGAAGTCACGGATCGCCGCCGAATACTCGGCCGCATGTGGCCGGCCGACTTACTGGGCCACCGCCGGCACTGACTTAGAACTGACCTTGTCGGGAATGGCCAGCGTACTGGGTCTTGACACGACATCGGACAATTCCGCTGAGGTCGCCCTCCAAGTCAAGAACCGACTCAACAACTCGACCGACGAGACCCTCATCGTGGTAGACAACGTGTCGGGCCCGGAACTTTGCTGGGACGTTGTCTCCGCGCTACCTACAAAGAAGTTTCTGTTCACCACCCGTGCGGATGACGTAGCGACACTACCGGGTATGTTCCGGCCGATTCAGTTGATCGAGTTGGCCTCTGATCCGGCGATCGACATGCTGCGTGCTCGCAGGTATCGCGGCACAGATACCCACAGTCTTGCGAAGATTGCTGAGGCAGTCGGCAGGCTTCCGTTGGCGCTCGAGAGCCTAGCGATTGAATTGGGCACTGGAAGACAGACGGCCCGAGGAGTCCTCGAACGCCTTGAGGCATCTCCCAATGCGATCCAACTCAAAGCGTTCGAAGATGCGTCGGGGTTCGCTATATCCAGACAAGAGGGCGTTTTTCAGGCGCTAGTGGGACCTCTGATTCGCCTCAGTGCGAACATACGGCATCGGATCGAGTCACTCGGTTACGTCGGTGATTCGCCAATATCGCCGGGGCTTATGGAAGCCCTTTTGGGCGTTGAAAGGGACAGTGACGACTGGGACGCCACGCTCGCGGAGTGCCAGAGAGAATCGGTGGTGGAGATGACTGATGGCCGCGCTCGGGTGCACGCTTTGACCGCAGCCGCTATCGCCGCCACGAATCCGCACGACGCGTTCGATCAAGCATGGCCCAGGTTCAATGCCCGCCTCCACACGGTATACAGAGCTTCCCCCGTAATGTTCCTAGATGAAGAGCCACACTACAGACTATGGGTTGACTGGTCGGTCAAAGGGAAAGGTGCCGAACACCCGGACACGCTTGGAGCCCAGAACAACCTTGCGGCCGCGTATCGGAGTCTTGGTCGGCACGGTGAAGCGATCCATATCCATCAGAAAACCCTTCGTGTCCGAGAGCAAGTGCTGGGGCGAGAAGATCCGGATACTTTGGACTCCAGAAACAATCTCGCTAACGCATACAGGGATGCGGGCGAGTTCGAGACCGCGATCGCGATTCATAAGGAAACACTGCAGAGTTTTCAGCGCTTAAAGGGCTCTGAGGACCCGAGGACAATCGGTTCCAAAAACAATCTAGCTAGCGCCTATTTCGCAGCTGGCCGGAAGAAGCAGGGTTTCTCAATCCTCGAAGAAACGGTTCGCCAAGCGGAAGAGGAAATAGGCAGGAACGGTGAGGACACTTTGATGTACAAGGCCCACCTTGGCCTGCAGTTACTGCTAGCCGACGAACGCACCAAGGCTATGGCTATCCTCGAAGAAACCCTTTCCGATTTGGAAGACACTCTTGGCCAGGAGAACATGCTTACTTTGTCCTGCGCTAACCATTTGGCCGCATGCTACGGACTCGAACGCCGGTTCGAAGGAGTTGTGGCTGTTCTTGAACCACGGTTACCGCTAATTCAGCGCGTGTGTGGCAAGCAACATTCAGAGACAGAAAGAGCGGTACGCAGTCTTGCAGAGGGGTTTCGGGAAACCAACCGCGAAGACGACGCCCGCCGCCTTGAGAACGAACTCGGCGCCGCCGCCGAAGCCCCCTAGCCCCGCAGCGCCCTTTGCATCAGCAAGTGGTCGCAGAGCACCAGCGCGACCATCGCCTCCACCATCGGCACCGCCCTCGGCAGCACGCACGGGTCGTGGCGACCCCGGCCCGCGATGGTCGTGTCATTTCCCTGGTCGTCGACGGTGTTTTGCTGTTTAGTTATGGTGGCCGTAGGTTTGAAAGCGGCCCGTACGACGATGTTCTCGCCGTTGGAGATACCGCCCTGCACGCCCCCTGAGTGGTTCGTGCGCGTGCGAATTCGGCCGTCGTCGTTGTAGAACGGGTCGTTGTGGGCAGACCCGGTCATCTCGGTACCAGCGAAACCCGAACCAATCTCGAATCCCTTGCACGCGGGCAGCGACAACAGGCCGCGAGCAAGGTCGGCCTCCAGCTTGTCGAAGACCGGCTCGCCCAGGCCGACGGGCACGCCTCGTACGACGGCCTCTACAACGCCACCTAAAGAGTCGCCGTCTTTGCGGGCCTGCTTTATGCGGTCGATGATGCGCTCGGCCATCTCGGGGTCCGGCACGCGGGCAATGTTGGCTTCCACGTCCTGCCGGGTAACCGTCTCGGCATTTACGGCTGCCTCCAGCGTCCAGACCTTCTTAACGTAGCCGACTATCTCAACACCCTCTGCCGCCAGTATCTTGCTGGCGATAGCGCCCGCAGCAACGCGGCCAATAGTCTCCCTCGCGCTGGCGCGTCCGCCGCCCTTCCAGTTACGAATGCCGTACTTGGCCTGGTAGGTGTAATCGGCGTGCGAAGGCCGGAAAACCGACCTCATATGCTCGTAGTCCTTGCCCTTCGCGTCTTCGTTGCGAACGGATATCGCGATCGGCGTACCGAGAGTTCGGCCCTCGAAAACACCGGAAAGTATCTCAGCGCGGTCGCCCTCGCGGCGCTGGGTCGTTATCTCGCTCTGGCCAGGGCGACGTCGATCAAGCTCGACCTGAATTTCAGCAACGTCGAGTTCAAGGCCCGGCGGACAGCCGTCCACGACCACCCCAACGGCATCGCCGTGAGACTCGCCC
>CAVOCN010000081.1:0-6175 GCA_963694205.1 Dehalococcoidia bacterium
CACAACGCTGACACACGGATAGGTTCTTGGCGGACTCAGCGCGAAATCCGCGCCCACGGCTCGCCCATTGGCGAGGAAGGAAGCGTTGGAGAGATATGGGTAGTCGATCCAAACACCGGCGAGAGAAGGCGGATGGGTGATATTGATGTTTTGCCAAATTGGAGACAGGACTTGCGAACCATGAGCGTTGAAAATCGAGGTGACGAACCAACCACCGTGGATGGTCTTCAGGCGTAGCTAGCAACCGCACGAGCAGTCTGGACGAAGTTGGCTACGCTGTCCCGAGACAATGGGGTAGGGCGGCGCGGCGTTTACCAACGGTAGGGTAGGTGCCGGGAGCGGTGTTTGACATTCTGCGTATAGGGCGGTCGGTCGTTTAAACAGCCTGGGGGTTAGAGTTCCCTAGACGTCCCCATCTTGATGCCAAACGGGCTGTTGTTGTGACCGTCAGGTTTATCGAGATCGGTTAGATGCCAGATCACCCTCCCGTCCCGCTCATCGCCGGGCTTGCCAAACATATACCAGCGAGAAGCATTACCCCGTGGTGCGTATTGAACGTTGAAACGGGCCTGAAAGACAACATCTCGGACGTCCCTCACCGATCCATGGTCGCTCACGCCATTCAGGTCCCACGCGAAACTCATAAACCCGTACTCAAGTGATTCACGTTCACGATTCGGAAGTATTTCGGCCGGATGGCCCATTAACTCCCCAGTCGATATTTGCCGAATGTGAGGATATAGGAGCCAAAGCTCGGCACCACCGTCGAGAATCTTAGCGGCTACGTTTGACCGGTTCTTGACGCTCACCTCAAAGTAAAACTGCCAGTGAGCAGGATGGTCGACGTCCTCGAAGATTTGGACGCGAGGCCATTGCTCTAACTCCAAATCAGCAATTACTTCCTGAAAGTAACGAGTCCTTTGTACGAGAAAGGCGAGAGTGGCGGCACCGGCCAGTGCCAAACCGGCCATTATTCCGACGATGGTCGCGGCCCAGTCCAGATAGTCCTTCGGCGTCATGGTGCGTTCACTTTAACCTTCAACGTGTTCGGTGCCCCAACCCCCCAAGTTTGACCCGCCTGCTCGCACATCCTTATAGTACGGCGCACTTCTGGACCGGGGTGGTCTGGTATGGAGCGCCGTAGCGGCGCGGGGAATGAGGAGGGAGGTTGTCATGGGCGTTATCGACGATAAGTACGAGGCCATGTTTGCCCGGTCCCGCGCGTGGTACGAGCGGGGGAAGAACGCTTTCGCCGGAGGGGTGACGCACCAGTCGCGCTTTAACGCCCCGTACCCCACCTATTACGAGTCGGCCGCCGGTGCGTTTAAGTACGACGTGGACGGCAACGAGATTGTCGACTACGTGATGGGCAACGGCTCGCTGCTGACCGGCCACAGCCCAGCAGACGTGGTGGCGGCCGTGACCAAACAGATCGGCCGGGGCACCCATCTCGGCGGCGCTACTACTCACGAGACGCTCTACGCCGAAGCCGTGAAGCGCAACATGCCGAAGCTGGACACCATCCGCTTCACGTCGGCCGGGACCGAGTCCACGCTGCTGGCCATGCGCATTGCCAGGGGCTACACGGGCAAAGACAAGATCATCAAGTTTACCGACCATTTCCACGGCTGGCAGGACTACGCGACCGTCTCGTCGGGCCAGTCCACCGGCGGCATCCCCCAGGCCGTGCTGGACACCGTCATCGTCGTCCCGGCAGACACAGCGGCGGTCAAGCGCGTCCTGAAGGCCCGCGACGACGTGGCCGGGGTCATCGTCGAGTCCAACGGGGCGCACTTCGGCACGTTCCCCTTGCAGAACCCCAACTTCCTGCATGACTTACAGGACCTGTGCGTCGAGCACGAAGTCATGTTCATCATGGACGAGGTCATCACCGGGTTCCGGCTGTCCAAGGGCGGCGCGCAGGAGCGGTGGGACCTGGACCCGGACATCACCACGATGGCGAAGATTATGGCGGGCGGCCAGCCGGGCGCTGCGGTGGGCGGCAAGAAGCACGTGATGGATGTGATGGCGTACACCGGCGACCCGGAGCACGACTCCACGCGCCGCGTGGCACAGGCAGGGACATACAACGCCCAGCCCATATCGGCAGCGGCGGGAATTGCGCAGCTGGACGCTATTTGGAACACGAACGTCATCGAGCTAGCAGACGCAGCGGCGAAGCGGCTGAAGGACGGCATCAACGACGCGTTCGCCCGCAACGAGGTCATGGGCCACTCGCACGGCATCTCGTCGCTGGTGCAGGTGAACATGGGGTACGACTGCCCCTGCGACCGCGAGCTTTGCACCATGCCCTACGAGGACATCTACTCGTCCATGCCGCCAGAGAAAACCCGCGCCCTTCGCCGCGCGGTGCTGGTGAACGGCGCCGACGGGATGGACTGGAACGGCATGTGCTTCGTCGTCTCGGCCGCCCACACCGACGAGGTGGTCGACCGCACCATCGACGGCTTCGACCAGGCGCTCAAGGACCTCCGCGCCGACGGGGTGGTGTAGAGAACACAACCTCAGTCAGGGGGCGGCGGGCATCGTGTCCGCGCCCAACGCTACGACAGCCCCGGCCGCGCTGTTGCGGCCGGGGCTTTTTTTGTTTTGGGGGGTGGGGTTAGCCGACGTCAACTCGTCGCCAATCGGAGGCGGAACGGACCACCGGTGCCTATTTGGAGTGAGGTCGTATTCGACCCCTCTTAGATGACATCCTTTTGTAAGGCTCTGCTATCCTCCGGCCAACGGCACCATTAAGGAGAGCGAGGGGCGTCATGTCGTCCTCAAAAGAACAAGACCGCCAACACGCCTCCAGTGAAAAGGCCCGTGAGGGTCGTCGGCTGTTCCACAATGGAGATTACGAAGGCTCTATCGCCGCCTGCACGGAGGCCATCGAATTGTCCCCGACAACTGTTGGAGCCTTTCGGACTCGGGCTCGGGCCTACGAACGAAGTGGGCGTTCAGCCGAAGCGAAATTAGATTTCCATCACCTTGAGAAGTTGAGGCCTTCGGTTACCGGAACTCGTCGTGGAACAAGTGATGAATCCCGCGTAGCAGAGAGACTGGTGAGCGGCCACGTGTCGGACTCCCCTTTAGTTTCCTTCAGGGAAACGAATTGGGATTTCATTCAGGCGGACGACCTTCGGGGATGGGAAGTCGAATCGATTAATGGTCCGAAGATAACGGCCATCATCTTGTGGAGCTACTATTCCGGAGACTCTGAATCTCTGGAAAAAGCGACCTGGCAGGTTGATTATCGAGTACCTGATCCGCGCCTGACTATTAGCTCTAATGAGTGCCACATCTCATCCAACCGGGTCAGGACATTCCCGGTTTTTGGCAAAGTTTCGGATGTAAGGTGGGATTGCAAGTGGGGGCGAAATGGTAAATGGCCCATGGCTACCGACAGGCTCGCCAACGATGAGTCGATCAATGAGTACATCGTGCGCGATGATAATGACGTGTCTTTGTATGCCTCGACCAAAGGCTGGCGGCTATACAGCTTCAGTCGAACCTTCGATGTTGACTTCTCTTGGAATTCACCGATGTCCGAAAGCGGACAACTGACAAGGCACGTGGTCTCGAAATTAAAACCCACCTCTGGAGATTGGCACTGCATGACATCTATTGCCCATCACTTGCTCGAATCTGAGTTGCCCGACGGTTGAGCCAGGGTGACTCGAAGTTATGGCCGGATAATACCCGGCCTTGTTGCAGGTGTAGTTAGACCTTCCCTCGCCTTAAACTTGGGCCATGAGTGACACCCCCACCGAACTAACCGGCATATACCCGATTGTCTATACCCCGTTCGATGAGGACGGGCGGGTGGACTTTGACGACCTGGCTGCCGAGGTGGACTACCTCGTCGCCGCCGGAGTTGACGGCGTTGGCGTGGCCGTGGGTTCAGAGGTCTTCAAGCTGACGGACGCCGAGCGGGACTCGGTGCTCAAGAGCGTGGTGGGGGAGGTGCGCGGGCGCATCCCGGTAGTCATGCACGCGGGCGCGCCGGGTACGGATGTCGCGGTGGGCTACGCCAGGCAAGCAGCCGAACTGGGCGCGGATGCGCTGATGGTGACGCCGCCGTCGTTCTTGCCAGTGCCGCCCGAGGTGGTTGTGGAACACTACCGGCGAATAGCAGACGCCGGGAGCCTGCCGGTGTTCATCCAGGACATTTGGACGTCGCCGATTGCCCCGGCGCTGGCCGTGCGCATCGCACGCGAAGTCCCGTTGGCACGCTACGCCAAGGCCGAGACTCCGCCGACCCCCGACCGGACGGCAGAGCTAAAGGCGCTGGGCGGGGACGACGTGACGGTGTTTGGCGGCTTCGGCGGCGTGAACTTCGTGCCCGAGTTGCGACGCGGCTCCGTCGGCACCATGCCCGGCCCGGCGGTGCCTGAGGCGTTCGTGACGGCGTGGACGCTGTGGCAGGTGGGCGACGAGGCGGGGGCGGATGCGGTGATGGAGCAGGTGGCACCGCTGCTGATGCTGCTGATGCGCTCGCTCGACGGCTCGTACCACCTGACTAAGGAGATTTTGCGCCGCCGAGGAGTTATCCGCTCGACCGGCGTGCGCATGCCGACGTCGCGCCCGGACGAGACGGCCTATAGAGAGGTCGCCCGGCTGATGGACCGGATGAACTTCGCCAGCTAGGGGTTGGCGCTAGGGCGCTCGGCCCATCATGCCTATTAGCCTGTCCTGCGCTGGCGCGTCTCCGGGCTGGGACACTTCGGGGCCGAAGCTGTCGCCCTGCCGAAACCCGTCCATCTGGGGCTCGAACGCGGCGTAGAAAATGTCCACGAGGTCTTCGGGCAGTTCGGTGCTCTGGCCGGTAGCCTTGGCCAGGTCCCAGCCGTGCACGAGGTTGTCCATGGCCAGGATGGTGGCGAACGCGCCGCCCGGCATCTCGTTGCCCTCGGATATTGTGACGGGGCCGTCGAGCGCACCCTCGGCGCTCATGGCGACGGCGGCGGCTTCGGTAGCGCCGTCGTAGGCTGCCAACGCGCTGTCAGCTTCCGGGGCGTTCCCTCCGAACGCCGTAGCGCCAATCGTCGCCCCGCCGATTATGTGGTTAAGCAGCTCTTCGACGTTCCACTCAGAGCACGGGGTTTCGTCGCCCATCTGGCTCAGGTTGACGCCCGCCACGGCCCCGCGGGTGTGGGCGGCGGCCCTGCGGAACAGGTCTGCCGGGCCGGGTGTTTGGCCGGTTTGGGTGGTCATGGGGTTCTCCCTCTCGCTGACTTTTTGATCGCCTGTCTGCTAGGTGATACGTGGCCGGGCTGCCGTTCGGTTCAGGGGTCGCATATAAGCAGGGGGCTGACTTTGTGTCAAGAGTTGGGGGTTGGAGGGATGCTCCTGCCCTCGTTTGTTTCTTTTCTTCCGCCGTTGCTTTGGAAGAGCTTTTTGGGGGCTGGCCCCCAAACCCCACGCAGGGGGTACCTACCCCCTACGAACCCCCGATGGCTCGATGGCTCACCAGCTACGCCGATTGCGAAGCGATGAGCGCTCGCGCGAAGAGCCCCAGAGCCCGGCGGAGAGCAGGCCATCAGCCGAAGAGCCCTAGAGCCGGGCGGCAAGCGGCGAGGCTAGTCTTCGCGGGAGCCCGCCTGGCGGCCCATCATTCCCAGCAGTCTGTCCTGGGTGGATGCGTCATTATCCAGATCGATGGATGTTGCGAACGCGTCGCCCTTGCGAAGCGTGTCCATGCGGGGCTTGAACTCGGCGTAGAAGATCTCCACAAGGTCGTCGGGCAGCTTGGTGCTCTGACCGGTGGCTTCGGCCAGATCCCAGCCGTGGACGAGGTTGGACATGGCCATGAGGGTGGCAAGCTGGGCGCCGGGTGTCCGGGAGCCATCGTACCTGGTGACGATGTTTTCGAGGGCGCCGGGCCTGGTCATGCCCGTGATCGCCGCTTGGGTGGCCGCGTCGTAGGCGGCTACCGGGTCCGACGGCTTCGGCGGGGACATGCCGAACGACCGGGCGCAGCTGGTGGCGCCGAGGATTATGTGGCTGCGTAGCTCGGCGACGTCCCAGTCGGTGCATGGCGTCGCGTCCCCTAGCTGCCCGTCCCGCACGCCAAGGATCGCGACCCGCGTGTGGGCCACCGCCCTCGCGTACAAATCTGCCGGTTCGGTGCCTCCGACGGTCATGCGGATATCTCCTTTTTCGGGTTCTG
>CAVOCN010000082.1:0-6172 GCA_963694205.1 Dehalococcoidia bacterium
TGTTGTACACGACCGTACGGGCACGGCCGGAGATGCCCACCCACAATCCGTCGGCGGACTGGGCCCACCCGGGCACCTGCTCCAGTAATTCGGCCGAAACAGTGCCCAGCATGCCGGCCTGGGACACCGCACCCAGTCCTCCCGGATCCTGGGCGAAGAACACGTCGGCCGGGGTGTTGTCGCCCTCCTCCAGCAGCGTGGCGGCTATCTCACCGGTGCTGCCGTACTTGACCGATACCGCAACCCCGGTGGCGTTCTCGAACTGTTCGATGATGGGGCCGACCAACGATTCGCTACGTCCTGAATATACGATCAACTCGCCTGCATCGGCGGCCTGTATTGACTGGGAGACAGCCTCGCCGTCGCTGGTCGCACGGCCTTCGTTAGTGCACGCCGCTGCCGCTAGCACCGTTGCCATCAGCACCAGGGATGGGACCCAAAAGCTGAACCTCTTCATACCTGTCAATTGCTCTCTTTTCAGCAGTCCGAATTGGGCTTACTTAGTATTGGCTTACCCACCAACTAAGTATGGGTACACCTGATTGGTGAGTCAACAGCAATACTGGGGTTCAGATGGGTTCTGCGGACTGGGACGCTGAAGATTCGCCATGCACGGAATGGCACGGTTTGGCGCACGTTACAGGCGTGCGGACATTACGGTGAGCCCTGCCGAAAAAGCGAATGGCCCGGCGATTGCCGGGCCATCGTGCCGTCGGGTGCTTGGTGTTATTGGGGTTGTTAGTCTCCGGCGTCGGTCAGGGTATCCCCCGGATGGTTGCCCGTTTCCTTGCCCCACAGCTCGCGCGCCGTGCGCCCACCAGTGGCCGCCTTGACGAACGCGTCGGTCCCCGCCATAAAGCCGCCGTCAACTGGCAGCGTTACGCCGTTTACGAAACTGGCTTCGTCCGAGGCCAGGTACAGGGCCGCGTTGGCGATGTCCGCGGGCCGTCCGAGTCTACGCATCGGGTATATCTCGGCGAGACGTCCGATCATGTCGGGGTCGGACTCGACGATTGGCTTCCAAAAGTCGGTGATGGTGGTACCCGGCGCGATAACGTTTGCCCGCACGCCCTTGGGACCGTACTGCACGGCCAGGTTCTGGGTGAACAGCACCACGCCCGCCTTGGCAGCCGCGTATGCGGGCAGACCAATGCCCGTTAAGCCGTTTATTGATGCGAGGTTGACTATGGCCGCACCCGGCCCTCCCTCGGTCCGTTTTAGCAGCTCGGGCAGGGCCGCACGCGTGCAAAAGTAGGTGGGCTTGAGACTGAACTCGAAGTTCCAGTCCCAGGTCTCCTCGTCCAGTTCGGTGAGCAGGTCGTCGCCCTTGCCCCCACCGACGTTGTTGACGATAACGTCGAGGTGCCCGAATTCGGAAACGGCCTTGGCCACCATGTCCACAGCGTCGCTTGCTTGTCGTACGTCGAGTTTTGCATACGCCGCTCGACCTCCCAAAGCCTCGATTTCGCCGATGATATTCGCTGACCGCTCCGGGTCGAGGTCGGCAACCAGCACGGCCGCGCCCTCTTCGGCGAAGCGCACGGCGCAGGCACCGCCGATGCCTGAACCACCCCCGGTTACTATCGCAACTTTGCCCTCAAGTCTGCCCGCCATAGGTACTTCCTCCCGTTAATTATCTTGCAAAAAGGACGGGAGGCCGCAGTGGCCTCCCGCAAATTAGTTCGTGTTGAGTCGCCCGTATAAATCGGGCGACGGCGACTATTTCTTGCCGCCCAACTCGGCTTCCCGCTTGTCGTAAATTTCCTGTGCCTCGTCCAGCGACTTGACCCGCAGGTCGTTGAGGAACCCGCGGCTCTCCGCGTACCACTTCTGGGAGTCCTCGACGCCGGTCAACTGGCCTTTGAACTTGGGCATTACGTAGCGTGCGACCAGTTCGTAGCTGCTCCGCACTTGCTCACGTGTGCCCCAGTTGGTGGACTGGAGCAAGAAGCCGCCGAAACCGCCGGTCTGCTCGTCCATGCGGTGTACAGCCTCGGTGAGGTCATCGGGGGTTCCGATCGCCCACGCGCCCGCGTCGACCATTTCGTCCACCAGCCTCTCCTTGGAGACGTCCGGGAACGGTGATGGCACACCGAGAGTGTTCTCAAAGTAGTCGCGCTGGTACGCACCGGCGCCCTCGCGAGCCTGGGCCATTGCCTCTTTTTTCGTCTCGGCGATGTGGGTGTGCATGACGACGCGCCAGTTGTCCCGGTTCATCGTCTGACCGTGCTCTTCAGCCGTGTCCTCGGCCATTTTCCAAAAGTCGGCCAACGTTCGCTTCTGGGAGTTGGGGCCCTTGCCCCTGTCCGCGACCACGTTGAGCGACAGCACCGACAGCCCGTGTTTGCCCGCAGTGACCATTCCAGATGGCGACTGCACTGCGGCGACGGCGATCTCCGGGTGAGGGTGGGTAAACGGCCTCAGGTGCACTCGCGCCTCCCTGAGCGTGAACCAGTCGGACTCATGGGTTATGGGCTCGGTCTCAGTCCACAGGCGCTTGATGATGTCCACCGCTTCCTGCATACGCGGGCGCTGCTGCGAGGGTGGAATGCCCATCATGTAGGCGTCGCCGGTGAGGGCGCCAGGGCCGATGCCCAGCATGACCCGTCCACGGCTGTGGTGGTCCAGTTGAATGTACCTGTTGGCCACCATAAGAGGGTGGTGATACGGCACGCTCGTGACACCGCTGCCCAGCCTCAGCGTTTTGGTTCGCTCTATTGCTGCGGCGATGAACAGTTCGGGGCTGGGGATGGTCTCCCAGCCAGCGCTGTGGTGCTCGCCGATCCAGGCCTCGTCGTAACCGAGGAAGTCGAGCCACTCCATAAGCTCAAGGTCCCGGTGATAGGACAGGTTCGGGTTATCCCCCAGGGGGTGGAAGGGAGCCATAAAGACTCCGAATTTCAACCGGGGTGGCATCGCCATGAATGGTGTCTCTCTCTAAAGGAATTTGGCGATTCTAGCACAGGGTAAGTAGGCTCACCAGTGGTGACAATCGCGCTAATAGACGGCTAAACGCCCCGCTCGGCGAGCAGTTTTTGGATCTGACCTACAGCTTCCGACTGGGGGGCCTTGATCGGGTCGTCCGCGTCCCTTGCTTTTATCTCCACGACGCCCTCTTTCAGGTTGCGCGGGCTGACCACGACCCGTACTGGCAGGCCGATCAGGTCGGCGTCTTTAAACTTCACCCCTGGCGACACTACCCGGTCGTCGTACAGCACCTCAATACTTAAGCCCTCCAACTCCGATTCGAGGCTCTCGGCCGCCTCCGACACTCCCGGTTTGTCGCCATTAAGCACAACGAGGTAAACGTGGTACGGAGCAATTGCGGCGGGGAAGATGATGCCGTTCTCGTCGTGGTGCTGCTCGATGGCTGCGGCCAGCATCCGGCCCAGCCCGATGCCGTAGCAGCCCATCGTCACCGGTCGCTGATCGTCTTGTTCTGTAGAGTATGTGGCCCCCAGGGTTTCGCTGTAGCCGGTGCCCAACTTGAAGACGTGGCCCACCTCTATGCCCCGTCGAGCCTTCATTACCTCGCCGTCGCAGTCGACACACTCGTAGCCCTCTCGCGCCAGTGCGATGTCGGCGACGACGTCGGCCTTGAAGTCGCGCGGGTAGTTGGCGTTCAGCAGGTGGTAGTCCTCCCTGTTCGCACCCGCAACGAAGTTCGTGCCCAGTTCTATCGAATCATCGGCGATGACTTTTATGCCAGAAAGGCCAACGGGCGAGGCCGAGCCAGCAACCAGCCCGGACCGTCTGACTTCATCCGACGTGGCCAATCTGAGATCGTCCGCTTTTGTGACCCGGGTCAGCTTGGTCTCGTTCACGTCCAGATCACCCCGTATCGCGACCACCACCACCTCGCCGTCGATCCAGTAAAAGACGGCCTTGATGGTTTTGGACTCCAAAACATCGAGGAACTTCGCCAACCCTTCGATCGTGCGGACGCCGGGAGTGTGACGCTCCTCTAACTCGGCCAGTGGTTCGGGGGGGTTGGGAGTCTTGCGGAAAACGGCCTTCTCCACGTTGGCGGCGTAGCCACAGGCTTCGCATACAACAACGGTGTCCTCCCCGGCGTCGGAGAGCAACACGAACTCGTGGGAGTCCTTGCCGCCTATCGCTCCGGAGTCGGCCTCTACCTGGATGACGTCCATACCCGAGCGGGCATAGATGGCCTTGTACGCTTCCACCATGCGGTCGTAGCTCTGAGCCAGGCCCTCGTCACCCGTATCGAAGCTGTAGGCGTCCTTCATGTCGAACTCGCGCACCCGTATCAGGCCGCCCCTGGGGCGAGTCTCGTCGCGGAACTTGGTGTGTATCTGGTACAGCAGCTTGGGCAAGTCACGGTACGAATTCACATTTGCTTTGACCATGCCTGTCAGCTCTTCTTCGTGAGTGGGGGCAATGACGAGGGTCCTGTCCCTACGGTCCTGAAGCGTAAATAGGTCGTCGCCGAACGTCTCGGTACGGCCGGTGGCGTCCCACATTTCTCGGGGCTGCAGCACCGACAGGCGGACCTCCTGCCCTCCGGCGGCGTCCATCTCTTCTCTAATTATTTGTTCGATCTTTCGCAACGAACGCCAGGCCAGGGGCAGGTAGCTGTAAATGCCGGAGCCGACCTGGTAGATCATGCCCGCTCGGATCATGAGCTTATGGCTGGCTAGCTCGGCCTCAGCCGGGTCTTCTCGCTGGGTTTTTCCGAATAGTCTGGAGACGCGCACGGTCCCTCCGTCATCTTTGGTTGGGTCGTCTGGTTGAACCCCCGAATGGTTAAATTCAGGAAGTAGACCGAGGCATCTTCTCACGCCGATGGCGGCTCGCGCGACGGGTACCTTGCGCCCTTGCCCCCGCGTCCTTAATCTAGCCCGATGCTTCACGGACTACGGACGATCATTTGGGCTGGGTAGCACTGGCCTTAACGGCAAGCTTGATCGTGGGCGCGGGCAGCATCATCGAGAAGCGGCTGGTCAGCCGCAACCTGCACTCGTCTACCGAGTTCCTGGCCTGGCTGGGGCTGTCCATGCTCCCGCACGCCGCCGTGCTGGTGCCGCTGTTCCCCATCCCGGCCGACACCCCAATGCGTGCCGTGTGGCTCATGCTGGGTGCAGGTTTCCTCTGGGGATCCACCGCCAATCTCATGTATCGCGCCTTACGGCACTCGGAAGCGTCGCGGGTGTGGCCGGTCATGAACGCGGCCCCAGTAGTCGTCGCAATACTGGCGATAACCTTTCTCGGCGAAACGCTGGGTGGTTGGCAGTGGGGCGCTATAGTGCTGGCCGTCTCCGGCACGGTACTCATCTCCATCCACCGTACTCCCGGAGGAGGCGGCATTCGAGTGGACTCTTCTCTTGGCCTGTTGCTGTTGGCGGCGACCGGGATGGCCACAGGGCAGGTGCTTCAGAAAGCAGCGTTGGACGCTGGGATGTCTACGTCGGCGGGGTTCTGGCTGCTGCGGTTCGGCATGCTGGTGCCGCTCTTAGCCCCAAATTTGAGACCAGGGGTAGTCCGGCAGATGGCCGTGACGGCACGAAGCTGGCCGACCATGACAATGCTGTTCGTGGCGGAAATTGTGCTGTTCCCGTTGGCGGTGGCGATGTTCGTGCGTGCCAATGCCCTGGGCCCGGTCGCCCTCGTCTCGACGCTGTTCGGGACAATTCCGGTGTGGGTGCTGATATTCGGCACGGCCCTGAGCACGCCGAAGTGGAACTTGCTAAACGAGCCCCTCGACCGGGAGACTCTGACACTCAAGGTCGTCGCGATAGGGCTAATCGTGGGAGGGGTTATCGGGATATCCCTGCTTTAGGGCGATCCGACCTTTTCCCGGGCCAGCGAGTGCCGGGTCAGGGGGGCGGCGGTTAGGACGCCGCGATCTCTTTTTCTACCTCGCGGATCTCGGCCATGAGGGCGTCGAGCATGTCGGCCTCTTCCACGATCTTGGACTTTTTGCCCTTGCGGAAGATGATCGCCCTGCCCACCCCGGCTGCGATGCCCACGTCGGCGTCCTTGGCCTCGCCCGGTCCGTTCACCTCGCAACCCATGACCGCCACTTTGACCCGTGTTTTGGTGGTGCGCAGGAGTTCGTCGACGGTGTTGGCCAGTTTGCGGATGTCCACGTCTGCCCGCCCACACGAAGGGCACGCCACCAGCACGGCGCCCTCTTTGCGCAGGTCGAGAG
>CAVOCN010000083.1:0-6059 GCA_963694205.1 Dehalococcoidia bacterium
AGCGAACTGACCGACGCTGCGGCGCTGACTAAGACCATCGGCATCGCCCACAGGACCGTCCGTACGGGCGAAATGGAGCGCGAAGGCTACCGGGCAAACGGGCCCGACCGGTGCTACTTCTGCAAGGACACCCTGTACGTCGAGTTGGAAAAGCTGGTCGGACGAGAGAGTTACGCAGTAGTCGTCAACGGCACGAACGTGGACGACCTCGGCGACTATCGGCCCGGCATATCTGCCGCTGCCGAACACGGGGTGCACAGCCCCCTGGTGGATGCAGGCTTCACGAAAGCCGACGTGCGCGACCTGGCAAGAGACATGGGCCTTGCCGTGTGGGACAAGCCTGCCCAGGCCTGCCTGTCGTCCCGCATCCCCTACGGCACGCCGGTTTCGCTGGAAGCCCTGGAGCGCATCGGCAAAGCCGAAGCGGCACTGCGCGAACTGGGCTTCGGCCAACTGCGGGTGCGCCACCACGGCCGGGTAGCCCGCATCGAGGTGCCCACAGGGCGCATCGCCGAGCTGGTCGAGCCCGAGACGCGATCAAAGATCACCGCAGCGATCAAGAACGCCGGGTACACCTACGTCACCGTAGACCTGGACGGCTTCCGGTCGGGTTCTGGCAACGAAGTATTGGGCGACGACCTTGCGACTCAAAAATAAAGTTGCGCTAATCACTGGGGGTGCCGGTGGCTTCGGCGTCGCCCAGGCAAGGCTGTTCGCGGCCGAAGGCGCGGCCGTCGCCATCGCCGACCTGGCTGAAGATGCCGGTGAACGGCTCGCAAACGAGATCAGTACCACCGGAGCCAGCGCTATCTTCGTGCGCCTGGACGTGACCGACGAGGGGTCCTGGTCAGCCGCAGTCGACGCGACTGTGGCCCGACTGGGCCCGCCGACCGTGCTGGTGCAAAACGCTGGGATCTACGTGCGCGAGCCCATCGCCGAAGCGACCGTCGAGCAGTGGGACAAGGTTATGGCCGTGAACGCCAAAGGCGTGTTTCTCGGCACCCGCGCCGTAGTTAGTCACATGAGCGAGGCCGGGAGTGGGTCGATAGTGAACGTGTCGTCCACGGCCGGGCTGGTGGGCAGCCGCATCACCGCCGCCTACAACCCGTCCAAGGCGGCCGTGCGCATGTTCACCAAGTCCACGGCGCTCCAGTTTGCTGCCCAGGGCATCCGGGCCAACTCAATTCACCCCGGACCGGCAGACACCGAAATGCTAACCCTTGTGTACCCAGACGCAGAGCTAATGGCATCACGCGCGAGCGAGGTGCCGATGGGCAGATTCGGCACGGCCGCCGACATCGCCAGCGCCGCGCTGTTTCTCGCATCCGACGAATCGTCCTACATGACCGGCGCAGAGCTGGTGGTGGACGGCGGAGTGACGGCCCAGTAATTTCCGGCGAACCTAAGTTGCGGGAAACTGGGGCCTGCTGAACAGGAGCGAAGCTGATGGACCTGGGATTGAATGGCAAAGTCGCCTTAGTAGGCGGCTCGTCGCGTGGCATTGGCAAAGCCATCGCCCGCTCGTTCCTCTCTGAGGGGGCGAACGTCGTTATTACAGGGCGCGGCTCCGAAGCGCTGGCCCAGGCCCGGACCGAACTGGCGTCCGAATTTGGCGACGACAAGCTACTGGCGTTCGAGGGCGACCTGACCCGCGCCGGGCCGATCGACTCGGTGCTGGCCCTGGCGACCGAGCGTTTTGGAACCGTGGACTGCCTGGTCGCCAACATAGGCAACGCAATCACTGAAGAGACGGGCTGGGACATCCCGCCGGAGAGTTGGGACGCCGACATGGCCTCCAACTTCTGGTCCGGGGTGCTGGTGGTGCAGAAAGCGCTGCCGTCGATGCTCAAGGCAGGACGAGGCTCGATAGTGTTCACCAACTCCGTCGTCGGGGTAGAGGCCCACTCGGCCGCCATCCCTTACAACGTTGCGAAAGCGGCGCTGGCGAACTACGCCAAGAACCTGTCGGTGCGGCTGGGGCCAACGGGTATTCGAGTCAACTCCGTAGCACCAGGCAACGTCATCTTCCCCGGCGGCTACTGGCAGGGCGAACTCGACGCCGACCCCAACGCGATGCGCGAAATGCTGGAGAGAGAAGTTGCCATGCAGCGCTTCGGCAAGCCAGAAGAAATCGCCGACATGGTGGTGTTCGTGTCCTCCGAGCGATGCGGGTTCCTCACCGGCTCAATGATCATCAACGACGGCGGCCAATCCCGCCGCATCTAGCCCATTGGGGCGACGCTTGCTCGCGAGTATAATCCCCGTTACTGACAGCAAAACCAAAGGGGAACAGAGATGACCGACGCACAGAGCCGCGAGGCGGCCACGTACACGACGAATCACCCGGTATCGAAAGAGCTACAGGCCGAGGCCCGCAAGTACCTCCCTGGCGGCAGCTCTCGGGGCACCGCGTACTTCGACCCGTACCCGTTCTTCGTAGACCGGGCCGAAGGCCACCATGTCTATGACGTGGACGGCAACGCCTACCTCGACTTCATGATCAACGCGACCACCTACATCGTCGGGCACTCCAACCCGGCGGTTATCCAGGCCGTGAAAGAGCAGGCCGACAAGGGCCTGAGCTACTCGGCGCCGACTGAGGCCCAAATCCGTTTGGCGAAAATCATCGTGGACCGGGTGCCGTCGGTGGACAAGGTGCGCTTCACCAACTCCGGTACCGAGGGCACCCTGAACGCCATTCGCATGGCCCGCACCTACACCGGCAAAACCAAGTTCGCCAAGTTCGAGGGCGGCTACCACGGTAACCACGAGTTCGTCTCGGTGAGCGTGTACACGCCCTTAGACAAGCTCGACCCGGACAAGACGACGGCCGTTCCGGAGTGGCCGGGCCAGCCCCAGAGCGTCATCGACGATGTCATCGTCATGCCCTACAACGACATGGACCGCTGCGAGCAGATGATCCGCGAGAACGCCGACGAACTGGCGGCGGTCATCATGGAGCCGGTGGCGTCCAACTTTGGCTACGTCGCGGCCACGCCCGAGTTCCTCCAGGGCATTAGAGACCTGACAACCGAACTCGGCATCGTTCTCATCTTCGACGAGGTGCAGAGCTTCCGTCTGGCACCCGGCGGGGCACAAGAGATGTACGGAGTAACGCCGGACGTAACCACTTTCGGCAAGATCATCGGCGGCGGCCTGCCCGTCGGTGCGTGGGGCGGCAAAGACGAAATAATGGCGCTGTACGACAACGAGAACAACCCGGCCATCACCCACGCCGGCACCTTCAACGCCAATCCTCCGACGATGGTTGCGGGTGAGGAAACACTGAAGCAACTGACACCCGAGGTCTTCGACCGCATGAACGGTCTAGGAGACCAATTGCGCGACAAGATGAACGCGGTATTTGGAGAACTAGAGATGCCCGGCCATGCGGCCGGCGTAGGGTCGCTGTTCAGCATCCAATTCACGGACTCTGAGATCGTCAACTACCGGGACATGCTACGCGGCGACCAGGGCCTGAAAACGGCCTTCTACACCGGCATGATGAACGAGGGCGTGCTCATGTTCGCCCGTGCCCAGGGCGCAATGTGCTCGCTGACCACCGAGCGTGAGGTGGACGACTTCGTCGACGCCTCCCGCAACGTGTTGCAGCGAATCCGCAACTAGCCGGACTCTCCCAGAGACTCCACGAGCCCGGGCGCTGGCCCCTGCCAGTGCCCGGGCTATGGCTTTGTGCTCGGCGTCGTAGACCTCGCCGGTCCACTCGTCCATGAAGAACTTCTTCAGTTCTATGGCCAGGCAACAGCCACTGTCCGGGTAGTTCTCGTGCACCCACTGGGATAAATACCCGCCCTGAAAGCGGACGTTTTCTCGCACGTCAAGAGTTCGGCCGAGGAAGTCGAAGCCAGCCAGGTCGGCCATGAAGCGGTCTACGAGCGCCCCCCAGCGCCCCCTGTCGAGCGAGCCGGTGCCCACGTTGACCTCCGGGTTACCTGCCGGGTCGCTCCCGGGCCCGTCAGGGCCGTCGCGGCGATGGTTGTAGGTGTGCAGATCGAGCACCACGAAACGGCCGTGTCTCCTCTGCTTATCGTCGAGTATCCGGCGCATCTCAGAGTAGAAGTGGTCGTAGCGGGCTAACGACTCGGAGACAATCTCTTCGTCCAGGGCCTGCGACCAGATGTCCAGGCCCCAGGCGTCTTCGGGTGCCTTATACACGGCCCTGTCACGCGGCCGGTTCAGGTCCACTTCGAAGCGTGATTGCTCCGGGACCAGCCGGGTGTTGAAGGCGTCGGCCCACCGGGCCGAATACGGGTCTTCTTCACGGAGTCGGTCGGCCTCGCGCAGCGCCATCAGGTCGGCCATTGCGGGTCGTAGCCCGTGACCATTGTGGACGGCGGTGGCGACTATGGGGCCGGGGCCCTCGACTATGTGCAGCCAGTCTGTCATCGGGTTCTCGCCGTCCTCACACCAGCACGCGCGGCGCTAACTGCTCGGTTCGGATCCAGGGTCGCCTCGTTCGGAGATGCGGGCCCTGTATTTGGCGAGTGCGGACTCAAGCGCCGTATCCAGGTCAACCCCGGTGTCGTTCGCCAGGGCGATGAGCGAGTAGAGCAAATCGCCCATCTCCGACGACCACTCGCTGCCTGGCAGCATGGCGACGCTGCCGTAGTCGGTGCCTTTGAGGCCCTCTTTCGCCAGTTCGCCCATCTCCGAAACGAGGTCGAGCAGCCGTGTCTCCACCCCCGCACTCAGGTCGTGTGCGTGCACGAATTCGGCGACCCGGCGCTGGGCGTCTTTCACCCACGCGCTCCGGCCGCGCCGGACTCTCGAAGAGACGCTATCTCTTCGCCAGAAAAGCCCAACTCGGCCAGCACCGCATCGGTGTGCTGACCCAGATCCGGTGGGGGACGTCTGAGTGAACCGGGAGTAGCTGACAGCTTCACCGCCGGACCGACGTTCTTGATGGGGCCGAGAGTCGGGTGGTCGATGTCCATTTCCATACCCCGGGCCTTAACGTGCTCGTCCCCGTAAACCTGGGCCAGGTCGTAGATGGGTCCGGACGGCACGCTACCGGCGGTGAGAATTTCACACCACTCCGCAGTGGTCTTTTTCGCAAGTGTTCGCTCAATCTCTTTCCTGAGCGACTGCAGGTTGCGCACCCGGTCGGCGTTGTTGGAAAAGCGCGGGTCGTCTCGCATGTCTGGTCGCGTAATAGCAGCACAAAAACGAGCCCAGGTGTTCTGGTTGGCGACGCCAATGTTCACGTGGCCGTCAGCGGTCCGGTAGGCCTGGTAAGGGGCCGTCATCCGGTGACGCGAGCCCACCGGGCCGGGCACCACGCCGTCTACCCACAGCCCGGCCGACTCCCACACCGTGTAGGCGATGCCGCTTTCTAGCAGGGAGGTATCGACGTATTGGCCCTCTCCTGTGCGTAGCGCATGGATATAGGCACTGAGAATGCCGTAGACCGCGAACATACCGGCATTCAGATCGGTAATGGGCGCACTCACCTTCACTGGCTCCGAGTCGGGGTGGCCGGTGAAGCTCATGTGCCCGCTCATGCCCTGGGCAACGAGGTCGAAGCCCGACCTGTCCTTGTATGGGCCGGTAGCTCCGAAGCCCGAAATGCTGCAGTAAACGAGCTTCGGGTTCATGCTCTTTAGCTGGTCATATCCAAGCCCAAGCTTGGTCATCGCACCGGGCCGCAGGTTCTCGACGATTACGTCTGCCCACTCAACGAGCCTATGGAAAACGGCAATGCCGTCGGGGGACTTGAGGTTTAGTGCGAGCGAGCGTTTATTGCGGTTAACCATGAGGAACGCGGCCGCAGTGTCGCCTACAAAGGGTGGCCCCATGCGGCGGGTGTCGTCGCCGCCCGCCGGTTTTTCGATCTTGATGACGTCGGCTCCCATGTCTCCGAGCAACATGGTGCAGAACGGGCCCGCCAGAATCTGGGTGCAGTCGAGTATCTTTACCCCTTCGAGGGCGCCGCCGTTCATCATCGCCCCTTAAAAACCGGCTTGCGTTTCTCTAGAAACGCCGTGCGGCCCTCGTGAAAATCTTCTGAATCGAAGTTGGTGAACGGAAGGGCTTGCTCC
>CAVOCN010000084.1:0-6003 GCA_963694205.1 Dehalococcoidia bacterium
CCGGTCGCAGGGTCCCAGACCTCGGCGCTGTCGAGCAGTGAGTAGCCCTCGTTCTCGCCGCCGACTATCAGGACTCGACCGTCATCCAGGGTCACACAGGCTGTGTAGTCGCGCTCGGAGACCATGTTCCCCGTGGAGGACCAGGTGCCGGTAGCAGGATCCCATATCTCGGCGGTGGGCACGGCGAAGTTGAGCTTGCCCCGACCGCCGGCTGCAAGTACCCGGCCGTCGGAAAGCAGCGTCCCGCACAGGTCGTGGCGCTGTTCTTTCATGTCGCCGGTCAGGGTCCACTCGTTGGTGGCCACGTCGTATATTTCAGCCGACTCGTAGACGGTGTTGTTGAGGTTGGCACCCGGGCCACGACCGCCAATGACGAACGTCCTGCCGTCATCCAGTTTCACGGCGGCGTGTAGCTGTCGGGCGGCCTTCATCTCGTCCACGTTCACGAATTCGCCAGTGGAACCGGTCGCGGCGGTCGACCCGTCGGTCTCAGTGCCCTGTTCGTTGTCGCTGCCCTCACTGGATGTAGCGGTCGAACCGGCGTCGTCGCTGCCACCGCAGGCTGCGGCCACCAGCAACGCCACGAGAGCGAATGCGACCAACGCGAAAGCTTTGGAAGGGATCGTCAGATTTGCCATATAGGTAACTCTCATGCGTTTTCGTCCTGGGTAGTGGTTTCTAGAGATGCGACCGGTCGAACTCTCAGCGCCGTACGTTCGAGCGGCTAAAAACCCGCTGAGACAGCTTACGACCAAGCTGGAAATAACGTGTTTCGCACAATCCCAAGATTCTAGCTGTACCCCTCCGGGCTTACAAGTATGTCGGTACAAATATGCCGGGTCCGGAGCGGTGCACTCGGGACGGTCGTTTGCTAAACTCAGACCCGAACCTTATGGACCTTTCCACACATGAAGTTGAACAGATAGCCGAGCTGGCCAAGGTCGGCATGACCCCCGAAGAGATCGAGGTCATGCGGGGCCAGATGTCGGACATCCTCGACCGCTTCAAGGCGTTGAGCGAGGTAGACACCGAGGGCGTCGAGACCACCGCGCACCCCTCGGGAGTGGTGTCGGTGCTCCGCGATGACGTCCCAGAGCAGGGCCTGACCCGGTCCGAAGCCCTGTCCAACGCCCCCCGTACGCAGGGCGAGTTCGTCCGCGTCAGGGCCGTGCTCGACTAGTTTGAGTAAAACAATAACCGACAAACCGGCCTGGGGTCTGACCATCCACGAAGCCCGGGCCGCTCTCGACGGCGGGCAAACAACGTCACAGGAGCTTACCGCTTCGGTGATGGCGCGCATTGAGGCCGTTGAGCCGACCATCAAGGCCTTCGTCACCGTTACTGGCGACCGGGCGATGCAGCAGGCGCGACGGGCCGACGACCGCATTGCGGCTGGCGAGGCGGGCCCGCTCACGGGGATTCCCCTGCAACTCAAAGACAACATGTCCACTCAGGACATCGCGACTACTTGTTCATCGCGAATGCTGGAGAACTTCGTCCCTCCTTACGATGCCACGGTCGCCGCCAAGCTACAGAGCGCCGGGGCCGTGCTGGTGGGCAAGGGCAACATGGACGAGTTCGCAATGGGCTCGTCCACCGAGAACTCTGCATTCTTCCCCACTCGCAACCCGCACGACACCAACCGGGTGCCCGGTGGGAGCAGCGGAGGGCCTGCTGCGGCGGTCAGCGCCGGTGAGGCGCTATTTTCGCTCGGTTCCGACACCGGAGGCAGTATTAGGCAACCGGCGTCGCTGTGCGGCGTAGTCGGCCTGAAACCAACGTACGGGCTGGTCAGCCGCTATGGCCTGGTTGCCTTCGCCAGTTCGCTCGATCAAATTGGGCCCTTCACACGAGACGTCGAAGACGCCGCGCTGGTGCTTTCGGAACTGGCCGGTCACGACCCGAGAGACGCGACATCCATAAACGGGCCGGTGCCAGACTACGCATCGGCGCTGACCGGAGACGTGCGCGGCCTGAAAATAGGTGTGCCGAAAGAGTACTTCCCCGAGGGTATGGGCCCCGGCGTGGAGAGTGCCGTCAGGGCCGGGCTTGACGTGTTGGCGGGACTGGGCGCGGAGATCGTCGAGACGTCGCTTCCGCACACCATGCACGCCCTTGCCGTCTACTACATCATCGCCCCATCGGAGGCGTCGTCCAACCTGGCCCGCTACGACGGGGTCAAGTACGGCTACTCGGGAGAGGACGAGACCATGTGGGGCGCGCTGGCCAGGACGCGGCAGGAAGGCTTCGGCCCCGAAGTGAAGCGCCGCATCATGCTGGGCACCTACGCGCTTTCGGCCGGTTACTACGACGCCTACTACCTGAAGGCCCAAAAGGTGCGCACGATTATTCGCAATGAGTTCGCCGAGGCGTTTAGCAAGTTCGACCTGCTGGCCACCCCGACGTCGCCCTCGGTGGCGTTTGAGCTGGGCGCTAAGACCGCTGACCCCGTCTCGATGTATCTGAACGACATATTCACCATGCCCGCCAATATCGCCGGGATTCCCGCTATATCGGTGCCCGCAGGCAAGGTAGACGGCCTGCCTGTCGGACTACAGCTAATGGCGCCTCATCTCGGCGAGGAGACCCTCCTGCGAGCCGCCCATGCCTACGAGCGGGCAGCCGATCACAATATGGACCCCTCACTCTAGGAGACTGCTATGGGCGAGTTGGACGGCAAGGTCGCGATAGTCACCGGCGCCGGTCGCCTCAGGGGCATCGGCAGGGCCGCAGCGGTGCGGCTGGCCGAACTGGGCGCGGACGTGGTCGTCACCGGCACCGGCAGGGACCCATCCCGCTTCCCGGACGACGAGAAGGCCGTCGGGTGGCGCGACATCGAGAGCACCGCCGAGCAGATAAGGGCGCTGGACCGACGTGCGCTGCCTGTGGTGGTGAACGTAGCCGACGAAGAACAGGTCCAGGCCCTGATCGACCAGACCCTGGCCGAGTTCGGCCGGGTGGACATTCTCGTCAACAACGCCGCCTCCGCCATTGGCGCTGACCGGTCCCCTATCGTCGATGTGACACTTGACGTGTTTCAGTGGGTACTCGACGTAAAAGTTACCGGCACCTACCTGTGCACACGCGCCTTCCTCAAGGCAGGGCCGGGTAAAGGCGAGGGCGGCAAAATAGTCAACATATCGTCAACGGCGGGCAAGAGAGGCGTGCCCAATACGCTCGCTTACAACGCTGCAAACTTCGCAGTTGTCGGCATGACTCAGTCGATGGCCAGAGAACTGGGGCCGCAGAACATTAACGTGAACTGCGTGTGCCCCGGTGCCACCGAGACTGCGCGCATGGACGTGCTGGAGGCGGGCCGCATGGACGGCATCGCCGAGGACACGCCCATAGGCCGCAACGGCTCCGACGAAGAGGTTGGGGGTCTTGTTGCCTACCTGTGCACGGAGGCCGCGAGCTGGATTACCGGCCAATCGATCAACATTAACGGCGGCACCGTGATGGAGCATTAAATGGACCTGAATATCACCGGCAAAGTAGCCCTTATTACCGGCGGCAGCCGGGGGCTGGGCAAACAGTGTGCAGTGTCTCTGGCGCGCGAAGGGGCGAACGTAGCCATCTGCGGCAGGACGGCCGAGACGCTAACAGACACGAAGGCCGAACTGGAAGGCCTGGGTGCAAAAGTCGCGACGATACTGGGCGACGTGGGCGAACGGGGCGATATCGCCCGCATCCACGCAGAGGCAACGGCGGCCCTGGGGCCCATCGACATTCTGGTTAACAACGTCGGTGGCACAAAGTCGCGTGAGGACATAACCGGGACGTCCGTGGAGGACTTCGCCGGGACATTCGATCTGAACCTGTTCGGCGGGTACGAACTGATGCGGCTGGTCATACCGCACATGAAGGAACAAAGCTGGGGCCGGATTACCAACATCGCATCTATATGGGGCCGTGAATACGGGGGCAACATTTCGTACATGGCCTCCAAGGCGGGGCTGATCGGCGCGACCAAACACGCCGCCGTGTCCCTGGGCAAGCACGGAATTCTCGTTAACTCCATCGCACCGGGCTCCATAGCCCACCCGGGCGGAAGCTGGGAGCGGTTCCAAAACAACAACACCCCTGAGTTCGTACAGGACTTCATCGACGACAACCTGCCGCTGGGCAAGTTCGGCTGGCCCGAGCCGGTCGGCGACCTGGTCGCGTTCCTGTCGTCGGATCGCTCCGGGATGATTACCGGCACCTGCATACCGGTCGATGGCGGCCAGGGAATCTCCATGATTTGATGGCCACAACAAAGACGGGGCAAAAGACCGAACAATGGACCTAGGACTTACCGGGAAAATAGCGCTCATTACCGGCGGCAGCCGGGGGCTGGGCAGACAGGCGGCACTGTCGCTGGCGGCCGAGGGCGTGGACGTGGCCATATGCGGCCGCAGTGAAGACAGCCTCAATACGACGGCGGCAGAGGTATCGTCGCTGGGCGTTCGCTGCCTGCCGGTCGTTTCAGACGCCTCCGACCTCGACGCCCTGCCGGGCCTTCACAAGGCTGTATTGGATGGCCTTGGCCCCGTCGACATACTCATAAACAACGTGGGCGGCTCCGGGTCCAAAGAAGACTGGATCCTGAACATCACCGAGCGTTCGAGAGCCGACAAGACGAGAGAAGACGTCGAAAACACCTCGGTGGCCGACATGGAGGCCACCTTCACCCGCAACACGTTCAACTCGTTCTCCCTCGCCGGGCTCGTCATACCGTCGATGGTCGAACGTAAGTGGGGGCGCATCATCAACATCGCCTCGGTGTGGGGCCGTGAGTACGGCGGCAATATCGCCTACATGTCGGCGAAGGCGTCTGTCATCGGCTGGACCAAGCACGCAGCGGTCTCGCTGGCCGGGGACGGTGTGCTGGTGAACGCGATTGCGCCGGGGATGATCAAGGCCCCCGGCGGCATGTGGGACACGCTGCCAAAACAGCACTCCGCCGAGACCATGCAGAACTTCTTCGACAGCTTTCTACCGATGGGCAAGTTTGGCGACCCGGAGACGGTGGGAAGCCTCATTGCCTTCCTGGCTTCCGACCGCGCGGGCATGATTACCGGGACGTGCATCCCGGTAGACGGCGGCCAGGGCTACTCGCTTATCTAGTCACGTGGCCTGCTAGACACGCGCTGGCTCTGGTCACTCGCTGGCGAGGGCCGCCCGGGCCTTTCCTATGACCTCGCGGTTGTAGAGGTTCTGGGGCATGTGGCCGCCCAGTACCTCCGCTACCGACTCGGTGGCGCGACGCTGTAGCTCCCGCGTCGACTCCGGCGAGTAGAACGCCACGTGGGGCGAGACGATGACGTTGTCCATGCCGAACAATGGGTGGTCGGACTCCGGGTGGTTGGACTCCATGACGTCCAGGCCCGCTCCAGCGATTTCGCCACCGTTCAACGCTGCAACCAGCGACGGCTCGTCGATGAGCGGGCCACGAGCGCAGTTTATGAGAAACGCGCTGTCCTTCATGGTCTCCAGTTCGGCCTTGCCGATCATGCCGGTCGTGTCTTCGTTAAGCGGTGAGTGCAACGTGACGAAGTCCGAGGCGGCAAGAAGGGTTGGCAGCTCCACCAGCTTGCCGCCCGCCTCCTGCACCAGAGCCGTATCGACGAAGGGGTCGGCGACGAGCACTTTCAACCCGAACGCCTCCGCCTTGCGCGCTGCTGCCCGGCCAATGCGGCCGAAGCCGACCACGCCGATGGTCAGGCCCCTGAGCCTGGTCATGGGCAGGTTCAACTCCACCGACCCCCAGCCGTCGCGTTTGGTGGCGTTGTCAAACACCACGACCCGGCGGTTAAAGGACAGCAGAAACGCCAGTACGTGGTCAGATACCTCGTCCACGCAGTAATCGGGTACATAAGTGACAGCAATACCAAGAGATGTTGCGTCGGCCACGGCTATGTTGTCAGTACCGACGCCGTAACGGGCCACAACCTTCATGCGCTCGGCACCGGCAAGCACGCGAGGGGTCACTTGGGCGAAGCAGGTGAGGATGCCGTCGGC
>CAVOCN010000085.1:0-5999 GCA_963694205.1 Dehalococcoidia bacterium
GCCGCCTCGACGTTGCCTTCGAGCAGCAGGCCGATCATGTGCTTTAGCTGGTTGCCGATCAGGTGCGATGCGACCGATATTACCCCGTAGCCGCCGGCTGCGACGATGTAGAAGACTTCGTCATCGTTGCCGCTCCAGACCTTAAAGTCGTCGCCCGTGCCCTCGACTATGCGGCTGACCTGGCCCATATCCCCTCCGGCCTCTTTCACACCGACGATGTTGTCTATTTCGCTCAGGCGAATGACGGTGTCGGCAGTCATGTTCAGAGAGGTGCGGCCTGGCACGTTGTACAAAATGCTGGGAATCGAGACGGACTCGGCCACCGTGCGAAAGTGCCTGTACAGGCCCTCTTGCGGGGGCTTGTTGTAGGAGGGGACCACGAGCAGCACGGCGTCCGCGCCCTCGCGCTCGGCATCGCGGCTGTTGGCGACGCTCTCGGCGGTGTTGTTGGTGCCGGTACCGGCGATTACCGACGCGCTGTCTCCGACGGCGGCCTTGACGCTGGAGTACAAACGCAGGCGCTCTTCAGCGGTCAGGGTGGGGGACTCACCGGTGGTGCCGGTGACAACCAGGCCGTCGCTGCCGGAAGCGACGAGCGCGCGAGCGAGGCGGCCCGCCTCGTCATAATCGACCTCGCCCTTCTCATCGAAGGGCGTGATCATCGCGGTTATTACTCGTCCCAATTCTGGCATTCGTTTGTTCCAATCTTTCGCGCCGGTGAGCCGTAGCTCACCCGGTACCGGTGTTTTCAATGAGTCAGTTTCGCGGGTTGACCAGACGGCGGCGGACCATCTCTTCGGCTATCTGTATGGCGTTGAGAGCCGCACCTTTGCGCAGGTTGTCGCTGGAGAGCCACAGGGCCAGGCCGTTCGGGTGCGAGGCGTCTGCCCGGACCCGACCGACCAGTACGTCGTCCTCACCCTCCGAGTCGATCGGCATAGGATAGCGACGCTCGGCCGGGTCGTCTACGAGTGCTATACCCGAATAGGCAGCCAGGGCAGAGCGAGCGGCGGCCGGGTCAACGGGCTCGGCGAACTCTATGTGCACGGCCTCGGAGTGGCCCACGGTCACCGGTATGCGTACGCAGGTGGCCGACAGGGGCAGGTCGGGCCGGTTCAGGATCTTGCGCGTCTCTTCGATCATCTTGCGCTCTTCCTTGGTGTAACCGTCCTGCCGGAAGTCGTCGATGTGGGGCAGGGTGTTGAAGGCGATCTGGTGCGGGTAGACGTCGGGTTCGACCGCCGAACCGGCGAGGACTCGTTCGCTTTGTTCAAGCAACTCCTGCACGGCCGCCGAGCCGGTCCCTGAGACTGACTGGTAGGTGTCAACAATGACTCGCTGAATGCGACTAATGCTCCCGAGCGCGTCCAGCACCATGGCCAGAGGCGTGGTGGAGCAGTTGGGGATGGACACAATGCCCTTGTGTCTTTCGAGATCCGCTGCGTTTACCTCCGGAACTACCAGCGGCACGTCGGGGTCCATGCGGAAAACCGAGCTATCGTCGATGGCGACCGCGCCTAAATTGGCGGCTCGACGACCAACCGTCTGGCTGATTTGGCTGGTGGCCGAAATGAACACGAAGTCGGAAGCGGCTAGCAACTCGTCGGTGACGAGTTCGACGGCGTGGTCGCGAGCATTAACTACGAGGCTGCGGCCAACGGATCGCTGGGACGCACAGAGGCGCAGAGAGTTAATGGGAAACTGGCGCTCGGCGAGCATGGACAGGAAGACCTGTCCTACCGCGCCCGTCGCGCCCACAACGGCGATGTTATATCCGGTCATACGGAAAAGGTTACAACTGCCGGGGCCCGCCGACCACTGCGGGGTCCACTGCCTGGGCCTGGCCACTGGCCGGAGCGAGGCTACTTGAGGCCCAGAACCTCTTCCAACCCGACCGTCAGGCCGGGGCCCGTCGCCGCCGCACGCACGGCCGCGATGACGCCGGGCATGAAGCCGGAACGGTCGATGGAGTCGTGCCGCAATGTCAGGGTCTGGCCCGGCCCGGCGAAGACTAGTTCGTGGTGCGCCACTCGGCCCGGTAGGCGGGCGCTGTGGATGGTGACGCCTTCTAAATCTCCCCCGCGAGTGCCAGGTATGGTCTCTTTTTCGGCCGCCGGGGCCGTCATAGGGCCACCCTTGCCCTCTATCACGGCGCGGGCGATGGCCATCGCCGTGCCGGAGGGTGCGTCGATCTTTTTTTCGTGGTGCGTCTCGACGAGGTCTGCGTAGTCGAAGAACCGCGCTGCAATACGGGCGAGATGCGTCATGACGACGCCGCCGATGGCGAAGTTGGGGACAATTACGATGCCGATCCCGTGGCGCTCAGCTAGAGTCCGTGCCTCAGTCAGCGTCGATTCCGGGATGCCGGAGGAGCCGACGACGACGCTGACTCCCGCCTCTGCGGCCGATCTTATGGCCGCCAGCGCACCGTCGGCATTGGTGACGTCAACGAGGACGTCTGCGTTCCCGATGACGTCGGCCAGTGACGCCGAGAGCGGCACGCTTCCTGGACTGTCGGGCAAGCCCAGGGTGTCGCCCTGGGCCGCCATGTCTACTGCTCCTACTGGCGTCGTGTCTGACTCAGAGACGAGGGCGCCGAGTATCTCGGTGCCCATGCGTCCAAGAGCGCCCTGGACGACGACCCGAATTGCAGCCTCGCCGGTCATAGTTCGGTTATCTAGTCGCGGCGCGGTCCGCGGCCGCCGCCCCCGCCGCCACGGTAGCCACCGCCGCCGCCGCCGCTGGCACCGCCGCCGCGTCGGTCGTCGCCGCCTCCGCCGCCCCGGTAGCCACCGCCGCCGCTACTGGCACCGCCGCCACGTCGATCGTCGCCGCCGCCTCCGCCCCGGTAGCCGCTGCCGCCGCCACTGGCACCGCCGCCACGTCGATCGTCGCCGCCACCTCCGCCGCCCCGGTAGCCGCTGCCGCCGCCACTGGCACCGCCGCCGCGTCGATCGTCGCCGCCGCCGCCGCCCCGGTAGCCGCTGCCGCCGCCACCGCCGCCGCGTCGATCGTCGTCGCCTTCGGGACGTCGCTCGCCGCCGCCCTCGTTGCTGCCCTCGCCACTGCCTTCGCCGTCTCCAGAAAGGAGGGCTCTGCGGGACAGGCTAATGCGGCCGTTCGAGTCGACGTCTTTGACGATGACGGTGATCTCTTCACCGAGCGAAACGACGTCTTCTACGCTGGGGACACGGTAGTCGGCGAGTTCACTGATGTGAACCATGCCGTCTTTACCGGGAAGAATTTCTACGAACGCGCCGAAGTCGAGGATCTTTACCACCTTGCCGGTGTAGATCTGTCCAACCTCTGCGTCTTTTGTCAGGCCTTCAATCATCTGGACGGCCCGCTGGGCGGAATCGGCGTCCACGGCTCCGACGAGAATTTCGCCGTCGTCCTGGACGTCCACCGTCGCGCCGGTGGCCTCGATGATGCCTCGGATGACCTTGCCGCCCGGGCCGATTACCGCGCCGATCTTGTCGACCGGGACGGTGACCCGCAGCATGCGAGGTGCGAACGAGCTAACGTCCTGCCGGGGTTCGGAGATCGCGTCTGCCATGACGTCGAGAATCTGGTAGCGGGCGTCCTTGGCCTGGTCGAGCGCGGCCCGTACCACGTCGAAGTCGATGCCCTTGACCTTCATGTCTAGCTGGATTGCCGTGATTCCGTTTCGGGAGCCTGCGACCTTGAAGTCCATGTCGCCGATGTGGTCTTCCTTACCCTGAATGTCGGTAAGGGCCAACCACTTGCCTCCGTCGCCGGTTATGAGCCCGACGGAGATGCCGGCTACGGGGTCCTTGATGGGCACACCGGCGTCCATCAAGGACAGAGTTGCGGCACATACGGACGCCATAGAGGAGCTACCGTTGCTACCGAGAATTTCCGACACGACTCGCACCGTGTAGGGGAAGTCTTCGTCCGAGGGGAGTATTGGCACCACCGCTCGCTCTGCCAGCGCACCGTGGCCGATTTCTCGGCGACCCGGAGAACCCACGCGCTTGGTCTCGCCTGTGGAATAGGGCGGGAAGTTGTAGTGCAGCAGGAACTTCTTGGTTGTGCGGGGGTTAATGTTGTCGAGCTTCTGGGCGTCGCCAACCGAGCCCAGGGTGACGATGCCCAGCGCCTGTGTCTCGCCACGCGAGAACAGGCCGGAGCCGTGTGTCCGGGGCAGGAGGCCGACCTCTGCGGTCAGGGGCCGGATTTCCAGGGGACCGCGGCCGTCGGGCCTGACGCCGTCGAGCATGCGGGTGCGGAACTCCTCGTCTACCAGGGAGCCGTACGCGCCCTTGATGGCCTTGGGTTCGTAGCTGTCTTCCAATGCTTCGACGATCTCGTCGAGCAGTGCGTTGATCTTGGAAGTGTCTTTGTCGGGGGAAATCGAGTGGTCGATCGCGGGTCCGAGCCTGCCAGACACCAGCGTATCGATCTGTTCGAGGAGGCCTTCCGGCGCTTGGGGCGACTGGTAGGGGACCTTGGGCTTGCCCTCTTCGGAGGCGATGCGTTCCTGCATTTCGACGAGCCGCAGGTTCTGCTCTTGTGCCAGCTGGATGGCCTCGAATACGAGGTCCTCGTCCAGTTCGTTGCCCCCGGCCTCCATCATCATCACGCCTTCTTTGGAGCCAGCCACGATGAGGTCGAGCTGACTCTCATCTATCTGCTCGAAGGTGGGGTTGATGACGAACTCGCCGTCGATGTGGCCAACCCGGGTTGCGCCGAGCGGCCCATCAAATGGTATGTCGGACAGGCACAGGGCCAGGGACGCACCGTTAATGGAGATGATGTCGAGGGGGTTCTCCAGGTCTACCGACAGGGGCGTGGTGATTACCTGCACCTCATTGCGGAAGCCCTTGGGGAACAGCGGGCGAAGCGGCCGGTCGGTCAACCGGCAAATCAGGATGGCGTCGGTGCTAGGCCGACCCTCGCGCCTGAAAAAGCTACCGGGAATTTTGCCCCGGCCGTACATGCGCTCTTCAAAGTCGATGGTGAGCGGGAAGAAATCGATTCCCTCTCTCGGCTTGGCTTGAGTGGCGGTCACCAAAAGGACCGAGTCCCCGTAACGAAGGACCGCCGACCCGCCAGCCTGCTGTGCGAGCTTGCCGGTCTCTACCGATAGCGTGCGCCCGCCTATTTCTAGTTCAAATGTGGACAAAACTTACCTCTCTAATGCTCTTCTCTTCCTGCCTGCCGCCCGGGCCTTGTTTGGAAATTAATTGGGCCGGGGCTCTGGGGCGAACGGCGTCCGCCCCCGGGTGGGATGCTTGTTTGATGCGTTTAGTTTGCGTGTATGGGTGCTCTCTGGGTGCGCCCCGACTGCGCTGGCGTTAGGAGTGCGCTGCTATCGGGGGTGCGCTGTTTTCGGAAATGGGCTAATAGGAACGAAAGTGGGACCCGGGCGGGTGCTACTTTCGCAGGCCCAGTTTTCCGATGAGCGTGCGGTAACGATCGACGTCCTCACTGTTGAGGTACCGGAGCAGCCGCCGCCGTTGGCCTACCATCTTTAGAAGGCCTCGCCGGGTCGACTCGTCGTGGTTGTTGGCCCTGAGGTGATCGGTGAGCGAGGCGATGCGCTCGGTCAACTGTGCAACCTGGACCTCGGTCGAGCCCGTATCGTTTTCGTGGGTACGGTGCTGTTCTTGGATTTCTTTCTTGCGCTGGGTATCTAGGGGCATCTTCTTCTTCTTCTTCTTCTTTTTCTTTATCTTCTGGGGGACAACTGGGGGACAACTTGACCCGGTGGGCGTCTCGGGGGTCGTGCACGGGTGCCCGACAACGGGTGTAATAGGGTAGAAGTCTAGCATACGCCGAATTTGCGCGGCAATTACGCGATGGGCTCTCCACCCGTGTCTTCAGGCGTTCGTGCGGTCTCGCCAGACCCCACCATGTTACACTTGCGCAACGAGTGCGATTTGGTCTCGGTGGGTTGTTGTGTGTCATTCACACAGCGAAATCCTCGCCCCACCGCTAAACGAGGCCGGTCAAATATGTAATAGGCGGCGAAAAGC
>CAVOCN010000086.1:0-5958 GCA_963694205.1 Dehalococcoidia bacterium
ACCCGCGCGACGTGCTGGTTAATCGCTGGAACGCCACACTCGCCGACCTGCCCGCCGGGGCGCGCCTGGGAACCGGCAGCCCACGCCGCGTCGCCCTGCTCGGCAGCCTGCGCCCCGACATTGAGGCGGTGCCGATAAGGGGCAACGTCGGCACCAGGCTCTCCAAGGTCGGCTCCGACGGGTACGACGGCGTTGTCGTCGCGGCCGCCGGCCTGCTCCGCCTGGGCCTGGCCGACCAGGTAACCGAATACCTTGACCCGGCCGCCTTCACCCCCGACGTCGGACAGGGCGCGCTCATCTTGCAAGTGCGATCTGACGACCCGGCGGCCGCCAAGATCACGGCTATGGCCGACCACCCCAAAACGCGCGTAGCCGTGCTGGCCGAGCGCGCGTTCTTGCGGACCATGGGCGGCGGTTGCTCCGTGCCCGTGGCCGCCTACGCGAAAGTTGCCGACGGCCACCTGACCATCAGCGCCATGGCGGCCAGTCCCGACGGCTCCCAGGTGTTCAGGGAGTCCAGCGAGAGCGACATTTCCGACCCCGAAGCGACCGGCACGGCCCTGGCCGAACAGCTACTGGCGTCCGGGGCAGCCGCCATACTCCGAGAGCGGGAATGACCAGGACAGGCATCGTCTACCTCGTTGGCGCAGGGCCCGGCGACCCCGAGCTACTGACCATCAAGGGCAAGCGGCTTTTACAGGCCGCCGAAGTCGTAGTGTTCGACCGACTGGTCGACGCGCGCACCCTCGCCCTGGCCCGGCCAGACGCCGAGATGATAGATGTCGGCAAGGTCCCCGGTGACCCGAAGAACCGCCAGGAGGACATCACGGCCATCCTCATCGCAAAGGCGAAAGAAGGCAAGAACGTCGTTCGCCTCAAGGGCGGCGACCCATACGTCTTCGGTCGCGGTGGCGAAGAGGCACTGGGCCTCGTAGCCGAAGGCTTGCCGTTCCAAGAGGTGCCCGCGCCAAGTTCCGCTGTGGTCGCCCCTGCGTACGCCGGTATCCCCGTCACCCACCGGGGCCTGGCAACGTCCGTCACGTTCGTCACCGGCAACGAAGACCCGACCAAGGCGCAATCTACAGTCAATTGGGATTCAGTCGCCAACACCGGCGGCACCGTGGTCGTGCTCATGGGCCGCGACAACCTGCACCGCATCACCAACCGCTTCATCGAGGCTGGCCGATCTCCCGACACCCCGGCCGCCCTGGTGCGCTGGGGCTCGGAGCCCGCGCAGCGCACGCTGACCGGCACGCTCTACGACATAGCCGCCCGAGCAGACGACGCGGAGCTTCCGCCGCCTGTGGTGCTGGTAATTGGAGACGTCGTGACGCTGCGCCCCAGCCTGAACTGGTTCGAAAGCCTGCCCCTGTTCGGCAAGCGAGTGTTAGTCACGCGCACCCGGCAACAAGCCGGGGTGCTGTCGGCCCGCCTGACCGCGCTGGGTGCGCTCCCGATAGAGGTGCCGACCATCGAGATAGAGCCGCTAGCTCCAGCTGCGCTGGACCGGGCGATTCACGACATTGCGACTTATGACTGGACCGCGTTCACCAGTGCCAACGCCGCAGAATTATTCTTCGACCGCCTCACGGCCCTCGGCCTCGACGCCAGGGCGCTGGGCCAGCTAAAGATCGCGGCCATCGGCCCGGCGACGGTCGCTGCAATAAAACTCCGAGGGATCGTCGCCGACGCAGTGCCTACCAGCTACATAGGTGAAGCACTGGGAAGCGCTCTGGCCGAACACGACATCTCCGGCAAAAGAGTGCTGCTGCCCAGGGCGGCCGACGGTCGCGACGCGGTAGTGACCGGCCTCACCGCGCTGGGGGCCACCGTAGACGACGTGCCGACGTACCGCACCGTGACCCCGGCGAACGCAGCCGAGCTACTCGAACGCGGGCTTTCGGACGGCATAGACATCGCTACCTTCACTAGCTCTTCGACCGTCACGAAACTGATGGACCTAATAGGCGACCGAAAACGACTGCGCGGCGTCACCATCGCCGCCATAGGCCCTGTCACTGCCGAGACCGCTGGAGAGCACGGCCTGTCAGTTGATATAGTGGCCTCTGAGTTCACCGTTGAGGGGCTGGTGGACGCTCTGGTGGCTCACTTCGGTTCGGCGAAGTAACACCCAAAATCAACTCAGGAGGTCCCAGGATGACCGGCTTCCCCATCGTAAGAATGCGCAGGCTCAGGGACAGCGCCGCCATCCGGCGGATGACCAGGGAGACGACACTCTCCCCGGCCGACTTCATCTACCCAATGTTCGTCACCCACGGTCGGGACGTACGCAACGAAATCGGCTCCATGCCCGGCATCTCGCAACTATCCCTGGACCATGTGATAACCGAAGTAAGCGAGGCCAACGAACTGGGCATACCGGCCGTCCTGCTGTTCGGCATACCGGCCAAAAAAGACCCGTTCGGCGAAGAGGCCTACGACCCACAGGGGATCGTGCAAGAGGCCATTCGCATCGTCAAACAGACCGCGCCGGACATGGCCGTTATCACCGACGTGTGCCTGTGCGAATACACCGATCACGGCCACTGCGGCGTCGTAGACGGCGACACCATAGACAACGACCGTTCGCTGGAACTACTGGCGCGGGCGGCCGTTTGCCAGGCAGAGGCGGGTGCCGACATCGTCGCGCCATCGGCCATGATGGACGGCCAGGTCGGGGCCATTCGCACGGCCCTGGACGCCGCTGGCCACACCGAAACCCCCATCATGGGGTACTCAGCCAAGTACGCGTCGTCCTTCTACGGCCCCTTCCGTGAGGCTGCCGAGTCCACGCCCCAGTTCGGGGACCGGCGCGGCTACCAGATGGACGGTGCCAACGTGCGCCAGGCCATGCGCGAAATCGAGTTGGACATCGACGAAGGCGCGGACATGATCATGGTCAAGCCCGCCCTCGCCTACCTCGACGTGCTCACCCGCGCCAGGCAGCGCTTCGACCTGCCCATAGCCGCCTACAACGTCAGCGGCGAGTACTCCATGGTGAAGGCGGCTGCGGCAAACGAGTGGATAGACGAGCGCCGCGTGGCCCTGGAAATCCTCACCTCTATCAAGCGGGCTGGCGCCGACATGATCATCACCTACCACGCCAAAGACGCCGCAGTCTGGCTATCGGAATCTCCGCTCGGCTAGGCCTCGCTCGTCAGGGCTTCTTCGGCTCATGGCCTCATCGCTTTTGCAATCGACCGCCGATTAGCCCGAACCGGCCGGGCGGCCAGTAGCGTAGCCAGGCCTTGCCCTCTATGCTCGATCGCGCCACCGGTCCGTAGTCCCGGCTGTCGGTGCTGCCATCGGGGTTGTCTCCCAGCACATACACCTCCGCGCCAGGCAGTTCGGGCTCGCCCGGCAGGTCGGCCACCCGTTTTATCTGCCGGGCCGGTGCCCCGGTCCGGCCTTTTACCACCACCACGTCGCCCTTTTGTGGGGCCGACGCTACGTATGCGAGGTGGTTGACCATCAGGTAGTCCCCTGGCCGCAGCGTCGGCAGCATCGAATCCCCGCGCACCACTACATGCCCGCTAAAAACGCGGCCTATCATGGCGAGGAATGCTTGAGAGACAATCTTCATGGGGCAGCGCCGATTCTAGCGGCAGCGCAGCCCTGAGCGAAAGTACCTGCTGCCAGTTGCGACTCGGCCACAGGCCCAAAAAGGCTTCGGTCTGATGGACGCCTTGATCGGTGCCTTGATAGGAAACAAAAGACCCTGATAACGTGGTCTCCTCTGGCTATGGCCCGGCTGAAGTAACCCCGGTGCCTCTGACACCTAAACGAACCTGAGGAGAATCCAACCAATGAACGTCGTTTCCCTTATCAAACGCCTGTCTCCCGTCGCCGAGGTACACGCCCACTGCGACGTCCCCTGCGGCATCTACGACCCCATCGCCGCCAAAATAGCCGCCCAGACCGTGCAGAAAATGGTCATGCGCATTGAGGCCATCAATTTGGCTGGCCTCGACGTGTCCTCTGCCAACTCGCTGAGCCGCTACATCACGGTCAAAGAGGAGCACGCCCAGATCGTCAAAGACGAAATCGGCATGCTGTGGTCCGACTACTTCAAGCCCGAACACCTGGCGAAGTACCCCGACCTGCACGAGACGGTATGGAACACCCTTAAGCTGGCGGGTAAGTGCAAGCAGAACGTCGACCTCGACGCCGCAAAGCAGCTAGTGGCCGCCGTCGATGCAGTGTCCACCATCTTCTGGGCATCCAAGGGCGTCGAGTACTCCGACCCCAACGCCGCCGTCCGCTTCGGCGCATAGGGAAAAGATCGACGAAACGCCCCGACCGGGTCCACCCCGGTTCGGGGCGTTTTTAGTTTGCCCGCCCGTCTAGCCCTGTCCTCGTTACCTCCGCCGCCGCCGCTCCACGGCGATCGCGACCATGCTGACCAGCACGCCCAGCGCTGCAAGCGCCACGCCTGCTAATAGCGCGTCGGAGAAGCCGAAGGCGATGGCCCGGTCCGCAGCGTCCCCAACGGCGAGGTATGCCCGCTCTCGCACGGCGAATATCGCGCCCGCTATCGCCACTCCGACTGCGAACGACAGTTGCCGCCCCGACGCTATCGATGCAGAAGCCGTGCCGTACCGGTCCGGTGGCACCGACCCCATGATGGTCGCCGTGTTGGGCGGCTCGTAGAGGCCGGAGCCGACCCCTGCCAGCAGCAGCGCCCCCAAAATAGCGCCCTCAGAGCCCGAGCCACCCGCGAGTGCGGCGAGCCATGCCAGCGACCCGACCATGGCCGCCAGCCCCACGCCCGACAGCATCCACGCACCGAAGCGCTCGGTAAGCATCCCGCTCAGGGGCGCTAAAAACACCCGCATTAGCGTGTAGAGCATGATGAACACCCCCATCTTCGTCGCCGAGAACCCGAGGGCCTCCACGAAGAAGAACGGCGCAAGCAGCAAAATCGCCCCCAGTGACGTGTAGTGGAAAATGAGAATGCCCAGCCCGAAGCTGTAGGCCGGACGCTTGAACAAAGCGAAATCCAAGATCGGCCGCACGGACCGCCGTTGGGACACCACCAGCACCGGCGCGGCCACAGCCAGCAGGCCAACCATGGCCAGCACCAGCGGCGAGGCGAAGCCGTCTACAGCCCCCCTGTTAATCACCAGCAAGAACGACGCCAGCACCGCGAACAGCGCTACCGCCCCCAGCCTGTCCACGGTGAAACCCTTGCCCGTCTTGCGGTCCTGCCCGGCGAGCACCCACCACGACAGCCCGGCGGCGAGAATCGACAGCGGAATTCTCGTATAGAACAGCGCTTGCCAACCCAGTTCGTCCAGCAGCCAGCCGCCTGCTAACGGCCCAATCGACAGCCCCAGTCCAACCACCGCCCCGGCAATGCCTATGGCCTTGGCCCGCTCCCTGCGGTCGAAGCGGTCGACGATAATCGCGTTGACTCCGGCCAGGATCATCGCAGAGCCGAACCCCATGAATACGCGCGCGGCGATGAGTTGCCACAGCTCGGTCGTGAAGGCCGACAGGCCCAGCGCTATCGAGTAAAGAACAAAACCAAGCGTGTAAGAAAATCGGCGACCGCCGACATCTCCCAGCCAACCCATGGTCATGACCAGCCCGACCCCGGTCACCCAGAAGGCGACCGAGACCCACAACACGGTAGAAGTATCGGTATTGAACGCATCTGCCAGCGCCGGGTACGACACCCCCATCACGCCGCTGTCGATGGTCAGGACAAGGTTGCCCAGTGCCGCCACCAGCAACACCAGCCACTTGTTGCGCATACTCCCGCGCATCTCGGCGCTTACCCCATCACGCGTCCCATCGCGCACGGGGCCGGGCTTATGGGGTCCGGTCAGGGCTCGACTACTATCTTTATCTGCTCATTCGGGCTAACGAGCGCTTCGAAAGCGGCCTGCACCCCGTCCAGTCCAATGATGCTGCCAGCGGGCAATAGCGGGTCGGTCAGCACCCTGCCGTCGCTGA
>CAVOCN010000087.1:0-5856 GCA_963694205.1 Dehalococcoidia bacterium
AACTACTCGGTCATCGACTCTCTTGCCTCCCAGATAGCTTCTATGCGCCACAAGGGCATGGAGGTGGTGTTAGTTTCGTCCGGCGCGACAGCGGCGGGCCGAACCGCGGTCGCCGTGCCGGAGAAGGGCCTTAACGTTCCCCTGAAGCAAGTCCTGGCGGCGGTAGGTCAGGGGCTACTGTTGCACCGCTACGAGCAGGCCTTCGGGGCCCACGACGTACGAGTTGCCCAGGCGCTGCTGACAGGCCACGATCTGGATGGACGGCTCGCCTACCTGAACGTGCGCAATACGCTGCTGAAGTTGCTCGAAATAGGCGTCGTACCGATAGTGAACGAGAACGACGTGGTCCATGTGGAACAGCTTTCTGAACGAGCTATTGGCGACAACGACACGCTATCGGCTTTGGTGGCGAACCTTGTGGATGCCGATTTGCTGGTGATCCTGGGCGAACTGAACGGGCTGTATACCGCCGACCCACACATCGACCCCTCGGCCGACCCAATTTCTGAAGTTGCGGCCATTGATGACGGCATTCTGGCGATGGGCGGCGAGTCGTTTTCTGGTGACGGTGTACAGGTGGGCTATGGGGGTATGGCGGCAAAGTTACAGGCGGCAAAGCTAGTGACGGCCTCTGGCACAGCCGCGGTAATGGCAAGCGGGCTGGAACCCGACGTGCTCACCCGACTGGCCGACGGCGAACGAGTGGGAACGTATTTTGCCCCCACAGGTAGCCACCTGGAGAGTCGCAAGCGCTGGATGCTCAGCGGCATGGGTGCTCGTGGCGAGGTGGTCGTGGACGACGGGGCGGTAACGGCCCTGACATCGGGGAAAAGGAGCTTGCTTCCTGCCGGCATTACAGAGGTCCGAGGGCGTTTCAACAGGGGCGACGTGGTCACCGTGCTCGCCCCTTCCGGTGACGGAGTCGCGGCGGGAATTGCCAACTATGGCTCAATCGACATTGACCGCATCAAAGGTGTCCGGTCGGCTCGTATAGCCGAGGTGCTTGGGCACGAGTACGGTGAAGAGGTGATCCACCGCAGTAATCTCGTTAAGCTTTAACGGGGCTTAGCTGCGACGGGATGGCAGTATCGGCGATACTAGATGGTGACGTCCAGCCACCGGGCCCAGGGCCATGCAAATGACTGAAGTAAACCTACAAGACATTGGCGAACGCGCCCGAGCCGCCTCACGGGAACTCGCCCGAGCGGAGCCTGCACGCATCAACGAGGCGCTCGGGCTGATCGCTGACGCCCTTGTGCAACGTGGAAGGGCAATAGGCGAGGCTAACACTAAGGACGTAGACCGGGCGCGGGAAAGCGGCCTCGGCGACCACATAGTCGACCGGCTGTTGCTGGACGAGGGCCGCTTGACGGGCGTTGCCGACGGGGTCCGAGCAGTCGCCGGGCTGACCAGTCCGGTGGGTCAAGCGATCGAGTCGCGGGTGTTGCCCAACGGGATGAGGCTGGCGCGCCGTCGGGTGCCCCTGGGCGTAATTGGCGTGATTTATGAGAGTCGGCCCAACGTAACGGCCGACATATCTGCCTTGTGCCTGAAGTCCGGCAACGCGGTGATTCTCAGGGGCGGTAAAGAGTCCATCGAGACCAACAAGGCGCTGGCCGGGGTTATCCGGGACTGCCTCAAGGACTCGGGACTGCCAAAAGATGCCGTGCAACTCATCGAGTCCACCGACAGGTCTGTGGTCGATGGGATGCTGCAAATGCGCGATTACATAGACCTGCTCATACCTCGCGGCGGCGCCGAACTTGTAATGCGCGTGGCAAAAGAGGCCACAATGCCCGCCATAACCGGGGGCATTGGTGTGTGCCACACGTACGTGGACAGCGCCGCCGATCTGGACATGGCGACGTCTATTACCCGCAACGCCAAGGTGCAGCGACCGTCGGTATGCAACGCTCTGGACACGGTGCTGGTCCACTCGGCGGTGGCCCGCGCCTTCCTGCCCCAAATGGCTGCATCAATGGCAGCAGAGGGTGTCCAGCTTCGCTGCGACTCGCGGTCGCTCAGCATCATCGGAGAGAACGGTTCGGACCTCATCTCTCGAGCCGAACCCGAGGACTTTGGTCAGGAGTTCCTGGCGCTCGTCGCCTCCGTAAAGGTGGTGGATTCGCTGGACGAGGCTTTGGCGCACATCGCGACGTACGGGTCCGGCCACTCGGAAGCCATCGTGACGGGTGACTACGCCGCAGCGACCCGGTTCACCGACGAAGTGGACGCCGCCGCCGTATTCGTCAACGTGAGCACCAGGCTTAACGACGGCGGCGTATTCGGCCTGGGTGCAGAGGTCGCCATTAGCACTAATAAGATGCACGCAAGAGGGCCCATGGGGCTTACTGAACTCACGTCCTATAAGTGGGTGGGCCTGGGCTCAGGCCAAATTAGGGAAAGCTAGTCAGAGATGCCCAACTTCTACTTTGAGCGCGAAGTGCGTACCCCCTTTTCGGAGTGCTACACAATTGTGGAAGACGACGTGGGCGTGGGACGCGTGGACATCCACTTCGCCGACGGCGTTATTCACGCCACGGTTAACGTGGCTGAAAGCCTGACCGCCGACTCGATACAGGACTTGATCGACACGATCGACCAGGAGTTGATCGATTCGGTAGGCATTGTACGAGACGAGATGATCGTCCACGTACACCAGGGCAGGGACTTAGGGGTCTTCTCCGGCCCCAAGTATGACGAGAACGGGGGCGGCCGGCCGCACATGGCCTAGCCTGTCTATGCTCGCCCGACCGGCCTTCCAATAACTGTGAACGATTCTCTGGCAGTGGGCGAAACTCTGGCAGTCGACGCCCTGGTGTTCGATGTCTACGGGACGCTCGTAGACACCGGGTCCATAGCGGCCGAATGTGAGCGTGTGTTTCCCGGTCGTGGCACCAACATTTGCGAGACCTGGCGGTCCAAACAACTGCAGTACACCTGGCTGCTTAACTCGATGGGCGAGTATCTCGACTTTCGAGAAGTCACTCGCAGGGCACTGGTGTTCTCGTTTCGATCTCTCGGCCTTGGTTGCGATGAAGGCAACGTGAGTTCACTGCTAGACGCCTACCTCCATCTCGCCCCTTTCAAGGAAGTGAAACAGGCGCTCGCCGACCTGTCCGATTCGGGCCGTCGGCTTCTCGTACTTTCCAACGGCACACCGGGCATGCTCGACGGAGTGCTAACGAACAGTGGTCTGCTGCCCCACTTCGAGGCGATCATGAGCGTCGAGGCGGTCGGCGTTTTCAAGCCAGACCCGAAGGTCTACAGCCTGGCTGCTGACCGACTCGGTCTGCCTCTAAACAGAATCGGATTTGTGTCGGCGAATTCGTGGGACATCGCCGGGGCGTCCAGTTTTGGCTTTGCCGCCGCCTGGCTGAACCGAACGGGCGGCGTCGCCGACGAGGTGGGCGGAACAGCGACGATAGAGATCGACAGCCTCTCCGGCCTGGCGGCCTCGGTGCGCAACAGTGGCCGTTAATAGCCAGGCTGGGGCCAAGCCCGGGGGCAGGCTTGGGGGCAAGGTCGTGCTCATCACCGGCGCAGCGCGCGGGGCGGACATGCCCATGGGTTTTGGCGGAGCGACCGCTCGTTTGTTCGCTCGGGAGGGCGCCCATGTCATGGTCACGGACCTTGACGGCGACGGTGTCGTGGCCACAGCGAGACGAATTGCTGAAGAGGGCGGCTCGGCCGACTCAGCGATCCTGAATGTCACGAGCGAGACTCAGTGGAAGTCCGCCATTGCGGCCACGGTGCTGCGGTTCGGGCGGCTCGACGTGCTGGTCAACTCGGCGGGGACAACCCATGTCCACACCGTCGATCAACTGCCGCTAGAAGTCTTCGACCAGCAAATGGATGTACACGCCAAGAGCGTTTTCCTGGGCACCAAACACGCCATCCCTGCCATGCGCAAAGGCGGTGGAGGGGTGATAGTGAATGTCGCCTCTATGGTTTCCCACATTGGGGGCGCATATGGCACTGCCTATTCGGCCGGTAAGGGCGCGACCCGCATTTTCACCAAGGCAACCGCCATTGAGTACGCCGACGACGGGATAAGGGCGAACTCTGTGCACCCCGGGTGGTGTGATACGCCGATGGCAAGGGATGTCATGGCGGAGGCGACGGGGGAAGATGCCCCCGACCCTCGACTGGCACGCATACCCATGGGTCGCCTGGGAAGGGCCGAGGAAGTTGCCGCCGCGATACTGTTCCTGGCCTCTGACGACTCGTCGTACATGACCGGAGCGGAGCTAATGGTGGACGGCGGTGTGACGGCCCAATAAGCCGAAACGGCCCAGGCCAACAGGGGGCGCTAACCGGGGGGCCCGGTCGGCTAGTCGGCTTTCCGAGACGCTCGCTTAACGGCCTTTCTATTTTTCTGCATGCGCCCCGGCAGCGGAAGTACCGCCGTAAACGTGCTACCCACGCCGACGACGCTCTCGACGGTGATGTGACCGCCGTGGGCCTCGACGATCTGCTTGGAAACGGCCAACCCCAGGCCGAGACCGGGGAAGCGCTGGCGATCCTGCTCGGTGCGGAAATAGGGCTCGAATAACTTGGCCTGCTCGTCTTCTGCGATTCCCATGCCCCTGTCACTCACCTGCAAACTGGCGGTGAAGTCATCGGCGAAAGCGCTGACCGACACGGTCGCCTCCGGATAACCGAACTTGAGCGCGTTCGACACCAGGTTAATTATCACCTGCTTAAGCCTGTCTCCGTCGGCGTCGAGTTTGGGCAGTTTTTTGCCAATGTCGATTTCGATGGCCTGGTTTTTACGCAACGCCTCCGGCGCGAGCAGGTCGCACGCCTCTTGTACAAGGCCGCCTATGGCGACCGGCTTTTTCTCCAACAGGTAAGTCCCAGACTGGAACGCCGCTACGTCGAGGAGGTCATCGATCCTCGCCCTGAGCGTGGATGCGCCGGCCAGGACGTTGGCAAGAAGCTTGACTGCATTGGGGTCGGACGCTACTCGCTCTTGTAGCAACTCTCCACTCGAGATGATGGGTGTGAGTGGGGTTCGGAGTTCGTGGGACAGCACATTTAGGAAGCGCAATCGGCTGCGGTTTTCCTGCTCCAATTCCTCTCGCAGTCGCTCGGCTTCCCGGTACCGTTCGCCCATTTCGTTGGCGTGGATTTCCAGGCGGTATCGATACATCCGTTCAATCTGTTCGGACTTTTTTCTTTCGGAAATGTCCTCCACCATGCCGAGTAGGTAAAGGGGCTGGCCAGCGTCGTCGTGCACCACAGTGGTGGTCACATTCGCCCACACGGTGGTTCCGTCTTTGGTCAGGAACCGCTTTTCAAACGACTTGGCGGGCTCATCACCGCCGAACAGTTTTTCTGCGATGCCCTCGCTCAATTCCCGGTCTTCCGGGTGCGTGAAGTCCAGGTAGGTGCGACCGACCATCTCTTCTTCTTCGAAGCTGAGCAATGCGGAGAACGCCGGGTTGACCCGGACGAAGCGCGAGTCAAGCCCGATGACGCCCACCGCGACCGGACTCTCGCGGAACATCTGACGGAACCTCTCCTCGCTCTCGCGAAGGGCCACCTGTGCCTCGGTGAGCCGACGATGACGCTGTGCATTGGAGATGACACCGGCGATCTGTGTGCAAACCCGGCGGGCGATACGCAGATGTTCGTCTGAGTAAGCCTGGGGGTTTTTGGACCTGACGCTGAATACCCCTACGACTTCCCCGTCGCTCACCACCGGGACCGCTATTTTCGAGCGCAGACCGGCCGCCCGGTTGGTCGCTTCAACGTTGGATGTCTCCACCAGACGATCTTGTTCCTCTCCGGTCATGAACATTCCCTCAGATCCTGAGAGGATGGCTCTCGCCGACGAGGAGTCGCCTATGA
>CAVOCN010000088.1:0-5855 GCA_963694205.1 Dehalococcoidia bacterium
GAAGTGCAAGACAGTGACAGTCGATAAAGAGAGCGCCGAGCCGGTGGTCCATCATGGCCTGGAGGGCGTCCTGGCCTTCGAGTCGGAGGTGGCCTTCATTGACGGCCACGCCCCCGAGCTACTGGTTCGGGGTTACGACATTGCCGACCTCGCCCATAACTTCGGCTACGAACAGATGGCGTACTTGCTGGTGTACGGCCAGGTGCCGAACGCAGACGAACTCGCGGCATTCAACACAGAACTAGCAGACCTGCGGCCGCTACCGGGGCCGGTGCTGGACCTGCTGCGAACGGCACCGGCGAGTGCCCACCCCATGGCCGTGCTGCGCACCGCCGTTTCTCTCTTGGGCGTACTCGATGCGAACGCGGATGACATCGACCAGGACTCGCTGCTTGCCGCAGCCAAGTCCCTGACGGCGAAGTTCCCTACGCTGGTCGCGGCTCAGACGCGCCTCCAGGCCGGACTGGAGCCCGTCGGCCCCGAGGGGGCGAGACTCGGCCACGCCGCCAACTACTTGTACATGGTGGACGGCACAGAGCCCGCCGAACCCCTCAGGCGGGCCTTCGATGCGGCCCTCGTTTTGTATGCGGAGCATGAAACGAACGCCTCTACTTTCGCTTGCCGCGTGGTGGTTGGCACGGAGTCAGACTTGTACTCGGCTGTAGTCGCAGGGCTGGGCGCGATTAAGGGCCCGCTGCATGGGGGTGCGATAGACGGCGCGATGAACATGCTGGTGACGATAGGCTCAGCAGACAATGCGGCAGCCTACGTTGACGCCGCGCTGGCGGCCAAACGCAAGCTGCCAGGCTTCGGGCATCGCGTGTACCGGGCCGGTGACCCTCGCGCCTCCGAACTACGGGAGATGGCGCTGGAGATGGCAGCGGCAGTTGGGGATAGCAAGTGGTTTGATATTGCCATCGCGGCCGAGAAGCGTATGGCCGAGACCAAGGGGATAATCCCGAACGTCGACTACTTCGCGGCCCCGGTTCTTTATCAACTCGGCTTCCCCTTGAACCTGATGACGAACGTCGTGGCATCGGCCCGCATTACCGGCTGGTCGGCGCACATAATCGAGCAGTATAAAAAGAACCGTCTTATCCGCCCACGCGCCCTGTACACCGGCGAGCGCGGTAAACGACTTAACTAGGTGACGACCGACCTGAAAATCCCCGCAGTGTTCGTGCGGGGAGGAACCAGCCGGGCGGTGCTGTTCCACGCCCGTGACCTTGCCCGGTTCGACGCCGGGCAACGCGATGCGATCATCCTCACGGCGCTCGGCAGCCCCGACCCGAATGGGCGGCAGGTGGACGGGCTGGGCGGCGGCATATCGTCGCTGTCAAAGGCTGCCGTAATCGCGCCTTCAGGACTGCCGGACACGGACGTTGAGTTTGACTTCGCCCAGGTGGATGTGGAGCGAGCTCTGGTCGACTGGTCGGGCACGTGCGGCAACATTTCGTCGGCCGTGGGGCCGTTCGCCATCGACGAGGGCCTCGTGGACGTAGTCGCACCAGTGACTAAGGTACGCGTGCTGGCCGTCAACACGGGCAAGCGCTTCGTCGCGCACGTCCCCGTCGTAGATGGCCGAGCCGTGTCGGAGGGCGACTTCGTCATCGACGGGGTGCCGGGGGCTGGTGCTCGTATCGAACTGGAGTATTTGGACCCGGCAGGCTCGCTTGGTCGGGGAGTCTTGCCGACGGGCGCTGCACAGGAGCGCCTGGCGCTGGCTTCTGGCAGGCATACGACGGTCTCGATTGTCGACGTTGCCATCCCCACGGTCTTCGTGCGCGCTGGCGATGTCGGCGGCGACGTGACGGCGAGCGCGGCTGCTCTGGACGCCGATACAGAGTTGCAGCGAGTGCTGGAAGAAATTCGCTGCTCGGCGGCCGTGCGCCTGGGCCTGTGCAACAGCCTGGACGACGCGCATGAACGGCAGCGGGCGATGCCGAAGATAGCGCTGGTCGGCCCGCGCGCCCACTACGAGACCGGCGACGGTCGCCATATAGAGGCGGGTGAGGCGGACCTGTTGGCCAGGGCCATTTCTATGGAACGCACGCATCGGACGTACCCCGGTAGCGTGTCGATGGCGACCGCAGTGGCGGCGCAGGTACCCGGCACGGTGGTGTCCGAGGCCGCCCAAAGTGGACATGATGGGGACAGGCCAGCCAGAACCGGGCCGGTGCGAATAGGCCACCCGGCCGGGGTGATCCCGGTGGATGCAGACGTGAGGGCTGACGTCGAGCGCGACGGGACCGACTGGCGCGTGCCCAGCGTTACGACCTACCGCACGGCCCGACGTATCATGGAGGGCCACGTACTGGTGCCCGAAAACAGGTTCAACGCTCTCACCGATTAGTGCCGCATTTTCCTATGACTAAACCCCAAAACCTCGCCCGAAAGCTGATACGCGAGCATCTCGTGCCTGGCGCGTCCGGGGTGGAGGGCGACATGACCCCCGGCGAAGAGATTGCCATTCGCGTTGACCAGACGCTTTCCCAGGACGCCACGGGAACGCTCACTTATTTGCAGCTGGAGGCGACGGGAGTTGACCGGGTGAAGACCGACCTTTCGGTCAGCTACATCGACCACAACATGCTGCAGGCCGACTTCCGCAACGCCGACGACCACGCATATTTGCAGGACGTGGCGGCGAAGTACGGCGTGCACTTCTCCCGGCCGGGCAACGGCATTTGCCACCAGGTTCACTTAGAGCGCTTCGCGGTGCCGGGCGCTAGCCTGGTGGGCACCGACTCTCACACGCCGACCTGCGGGGGTGTGGGCTCGCTCGCGATAGGGTCGGGAGGCCTCGACGTGGCCGTGGCAATGGCGGGCGGCCCGTACCACATGCGTATGCCGCAAATACTGGGCGTCGAGTTGACGGGCTCACTTACGCCCGGCGTCTCGGCGAAGGACATAATTCTTCAACTACTCAGGCAACTTACGGTGAAGGGCGGCGTCGGTCGCATTCTTGAGTACCACGGCTCGGGCGTGAAGACGCTCACGGTGACGCAGCGCGCCACCATTACCAACATGGGTGCCGAACTCGGCGCTACGACCTCGCTGTTTCCCAGCGACGAGATGACGCTCGACTACCTGACCCGACAGGGTCGGGCCGAGTCGTTCACGCCGCTGGCCGCCGACGAAGGCGCAGCGTATGACGAAGATCTGACGATTGACCTGGCGACGCTGGTGCCGCTGATCGCCTGCCCGGACAGCCCCGACGCCGTGGTGCCGGTGACTGAGGTCGCCGGAACACCGGTAGATCAAGTTGCGGTGGGAAGCTGTACCAACTCGTCGTTTGCGGACCTCTCTGAGGTGGCCGCGATACTCAAGGGGCACACAGTGCACCCAAATGTCACCACTGTTATGAGCCCCGGCTCGCGCCAGGTGCTACAGATGATTGCCCAGAGCGGCGCGATGGCCGACATAGTGGCGTCGGGGGTGCGGCTGCTGGAGTCGGCGTGCGGCCCGTGCGCGGGCATCGGCCAGGTGCCGGGCCACGGTGCTGTCTCGGTGCGTTCGTTCAACCGCAACTTCCCCGGACGCTCGGGCGGGATGAACAACAGCGTCTACCTCGCGTCCCCTGCCGTGTGCGCCGCGACGGCCATAGCTGGCGTCATCGCCGACCCGCGTGACTACCTGACGGCCGATTCGGTTGCCGCAGCGTTGCCGGACAGGTACGTGACGGACGACTCCGGCATCATAGCTCCAGCCCAAGACCCTGATTCAGTGCAGATAAGGCGCGGTCCGAACATTAAGCCCGTCCCTACGCGCGAGCCGCTAGATGCAGACCTGGACGGCGCTGTGCTGATAAAGCTGGGCGACAACATTTCTACCGACCACATCCTGCCTGCGGGCACGACGACGCTCGCCCTGAGGTCCAACGTGCCGGCCATTGCCGAGTACGTCTTTAACTACGTCGATGACGGTTTCGTCGGGAGGGCGAAGGCGCTGGGAGGCGGAGTTATCGTGGCGGGGGAGAACTACGGCCAGGGCTCTTCACGCGAGCATGCGGCCCTGGCACCGGCGTACCTCGGTGTGCGAATTGTGCTGGCGAAATCGTTCGCTCGCATCCATCAGGACAACCTGGTGAACTACGGTATACTGCCCCTCACCTTTGCCGACGGAGCCGACTACGATGCGGTGGAGACGGGTTCGCTGCTGGTTTTGATAGACGCCCGTAGCCTGGTTCAGAGCGGCGCGGTTTCCATGACTCTCGGCTACGGCGACCCCGCCAGGCCCATCGAGACGACGGTGACACTAAGCGAACGACAGCGAAAGATACTCCTCGCGGGCGGGCTCCTGCGCCTTGTGGGCGAAGAGAGTACGGGCGAAGAGACTGAAAAAGGGCAAACAGCATGAGCGATCTTCCACTAATCCCTGCCACCGTCGTTGGCTCTCACGCCAAGCCCGCCTGGTGGCACAGGTGCAAGGACCTGCTCGATTCGGGTGAGTGGGGCACTTCCGACCTGGAAGAACTGCTGACGGACGCAGTCGATGTGGCCATTCTCGACCAGGAGCGGGCCGGCCTGGACATCATCTCCGACGGTGAGTCCCGCCGACTGGACGGCTATGTGGACGGCTACTACGGGATAATCGGCGGCATTCGAGCGCTGCCGGTGGGCCGCAAGGGCGGGCCCTGGGGCTACGACCAGCAGACCCGCTACGAGGCCGTCTCCGACATCATGGCCCCTGAAGGGCTGGGTATCGTGGCCGAGTTCGAGTATCTCTTAAGTCACACCGACCTCCCCACTAAAGTCACCTGTGCCGGCCCCCTCACGTTTGGGTCGCGTATTCACCCCAACAACGTTTACGACAGCCCCGTGGCCGTCGCAGAGCGCTTCGCCCACGTCATTAATGCCGAGCTAAAGGCGCTGGTACAGGCGGGGGCCACGTTCATCCAAATAGACGAGCCGGCTCGTGGCAACATTGGCGGCAAGGAGATGGCCCGGCTGTTCAACATGGCGACCGAGGGTGTGGAGGCGAAGCTGGCGTACCACATTTGCTTCGGCAATCGGTATGGCAGGGCCAGGTTCAAACGACAGTACGCTGACTACTATCCGGCCGCACTGGAGGCCCGAGCCGACCAGTTCGTGGTCGAGTTCGCTGCCAGAGAGATGTACGAAGTCGAGCGCTTCGCCGAGTGGTCGGACGGCCGGGAGCTGGGCGCGGGCGTGGTGGACGTGAAGTCCTTCCACCCTGAGACGGCCGAGGACGTGGCCGAGAAAATTCGCAAAGTGTTGGAGTACGTGCCCGCCGACAAGCTGTTCGTGAACCCCGACTGCGGCTTCGGCTGGTCGCCCCGGTACATGGCAGTAAGCAAGCTCAACGCTCTCGTGGCGGGCGCCAAGTTGGTGCGAAAAGAGCTATCTGGTGAATAGATACGCAATCGCAGCTCTGGCACTGGTCTCTCTGGTGCTTGCCGCGGCGTGTAGCAGTTCCCCGCCAGCGTCTTCACAAACGGCTAGTGCTGACGAACAGGCAAGCACAGGGCAGTCGTCGGAGGTCGCCGCCGACTCTGGCGAGCAAGCCGATACCAAGCTGGCCCCGGGGCCGGGCAGTTTCACCCCGACGGGGCTGATGAACGACGACCGCAACCTGCACGCAGTGGTTCTGATGGCGGACGGCCGGGTAATGGCCGTCGGTGGCGGCGGCAGGGGCGGCGCTCACACCTCCAACATTCACCAGACCGCCGAGATTTTCGACCCGGCCTCGGGCACGTGGGCGCGCACGGCCGACATGGTCTACGAGCGCCGCAACACAGCTCTTGCACTGCTGAGTGACGGCAGGGTGTTGGCGGTCGGAGGCGGGGACATTCACCTGGACCCGCAGAAGGACACGGACGTCTGGGACCCGGC
>CAVOCN010000089.1:0-5834 GCA_963694205.1 Dehalococcoidia bacterium
CGTGGCCACCGGCACTGCGTTCGCCTTTCACCAGCAGATCCTCGTCTTACTTATGGAGCCTGCCAAGGGCTTCGCTGGCGTTGATGGAGGCAAGCCCGTATACCTGGACCTGACCGAGTTCATCGGCGTGGCCATGAAGGTGTCATTGTTGGTAGGTTTGGCGGCCTCCATACCGTTCGTCCTGTTCCAAATAGTCATGTTCGCGGCGCCAGGACTGAACAAATCGGAGCGGTTTTACCTGTACACACTGTTGCCGATGAGCCTGGTCGCATTTCTCGCAGGCGCAGCTTTTGGCTACCGAATCTTGTTCCCCCCGGCGGTCAACTTCCTGCTCACTTTCGGCAGTGAGATAGCCACGCCTTTGCCAAGAATCGGCAACTACATGAACTTGATGCTGTCCCTCCTTTTTTGGATGGGCATCGTGTTCGAGACGCCCCTGGTGCTTTTTTTCTTGTCCCGCATAGGCGTGGTCACGTCCGAGTGGCTGGCACAGAGACGCAAGTACGCGGTAATCATCGCGTTCATAGCTGGAGCGATCATCACTCCCACTTTTGACCCCATCAACCAGACCTTCGTCGCCGTGCCCATCATCGTCCTGTACGAACTGGGGATTTGGCTGGCCAAGCTCGGCACGCGCAACCGCCGCCGTTCCCGGGAGAAGGCGACCGAAGACCCAGTGTAGCTAGGGGCTCTTCGCCTCGCATGCGACGCTATCGGCGTTGACACCTGGGACAATAGATAGTGGTGCGGCCGCCGACTTTGGTGACGCTTAAACTGGCTCCGCAGTTTGTACAGGGGGCAAATGGGACTCTCGCCGCCAGCAGGTATCCGTCGGGGTAGGCGTCGAAGTCAGCACCGCGCGAGACAGCCGTTCTTAGTACCTCTTTAATTGTCGAAAATAAGCGACGGCGACGTCGTGGCCCCAACTCGTTCCCCGGAACTGTCGGGGCAATGAGGGCCTGGAACAGTGCCTCGTCTGCGTACAGATTGCCTATACCAGCCCACCGCCGCTGATCCATCAATGCAGCCTTGATCGGGCTGCGTGTCGAAGCCAGTCCCGCCGCAAATACAGTCTCGTCGAGTCCATTGAGCGCATCGGGGCCCCAACCGAGCGCGCTCACGAATTCTTCCGGGTTGTCGGTGAGTGACAGGTAACCGAACTTACGCATACACACGTAGGCCAAGGAGTCGCCCGTGTCGAAATTAAGGACGAGGCGCGCGTGTCGCGGCTCTTCGCCCATGGAATGGCCTTTCAGGTCGCCGGTCATGCCGAAGTGTATGACCATATGACCTCCGCGTGAGAGTTCGGCGAACAGCAGTTTGCCGTGCCTATGGGTGGACGAAATTCGGCTGCCCTCAAGTTGAGTGACCAGAGCAAGGGGGTCTGTTCGGCGCACCATCGATTTGTCGAGGTACGGAACGGTCGCGATTTGGCGGCCCAATACGTTAGCTTCTAAAAAGCGCCGGTAAGTCTCGACCTCAGGCAGTTCGGGCATTTCGAGACTCCGTTATGAAAGAACAAAAAAAGCCCCCGGCTCTGCCGGGGGCTTTTAAAATTGCAGATAATCTGAGCTTAGGTCTTGGTCTTGGTGGTTTCTTCGACAACGTCTTCGACAGACTTGACCACGCTGGAGAGTTCCTCTTCGTCGGTGGTAACCGACTTCTTGAACGAGCGCATGGATTTACCCAATGCACCGCCTATCTCCGGAAGGCGTCCGACGCCGAAGATGAGCATCACTATCACCATAACGATGACTAACTCGATCGGTCCTACACGAAACGGCATTTGACTCCTCCTATTACGCACCTAGGTGACGCTACGGAGAAATCATACCTTGGCTGTAAAGAGATCGCTAGTTGACCGACCTTATGACTCCGACTACCCGGCCCTGTATCGAAACCTTGTCAGCTGGCACATAGATGGGGTCCATCGTCGGATTCGCTGGCTGCAGCCTCACATTACCGTTCTCGAGGTAGAACCGCTTCAGCGTTACCTCTTCGTTATCCTCCAGCCAGGCTGCTACCATCTCGCCATCTTCGGCACTTTCGACTGGCTCGAGCAACACAAGATCACCGTCCGTGATCAGAGCATCGATCATCGATTGGCCCTTTACCCGAACCCCGAATACGTTCTCTTTACCCTTGGTAAGGAAAGCGGGCAGATCCAACATTTCTGTGTTTTCGTTGTTCCATGTGTCCTGGGTGGGCACTGCAAGAGGCTTGCCCGCAGCGATGCTGCTGACGATAGGAACGGACACCACGTCCGCAGTCGAGCGTTTTGATGCCCCCAGCAACTCAATGCCACGAGAGACCTCATTTTGCCGTTTGAGGTGACCCTCTCGCTGGAGAATCCTCAGGTTGTAGTCCACAACCGAGGTAGAGCTGATCTCACATCCGCCCTGGATGTCTCTGACTGTTGGCGGGTACTGGTGTTCGTCCAGGAAATCCTGAATGTACCCGAGTATTCGCCCCTGTTTGTCTGACAGCTTTTTGACCATCTTGCAATCCTCGTCCAGTCTTCGCTCAGTCCCCGCACGGATGTTCTGTCCAAAACCTAGCACTAGCGTTCTATGGTGTCAAGGCATTAGAAGTACCATTACCCGCGAAAAGTGTCTCCGCCATTTAGAATGCGAGATGTATGAAAGCTATTTACATCAGCGAGCACGGAGGGCCCGAGGCCCTCACACTTGGCAACATAGACGACCCTAGGCCGGGACCGAATGATGCCCTGATCAGAGTTCGGGCGTGCGCCTTGAACAGGCTCGACCTTTACACTCGCGCCGGTGAGCGCGGTACCCGCCTCCCCCTGGAAGAGCCGCACATACTGGGAGGCGACATCTCTGGTGACGTTGTAGAGGTTGGCAGCGAGGTGACGCACCTGGTAGTCGGCCAGAGGATAGTCGTCAACCCTCGGCTCACATGTCGGCAGTGCCCCGCATGCGTGTCCGGGCAGACAGAGCTTTGCGTGCGACCGGGCATGATCGGGTCCACTACCAACGGAGGCTACGCTGAGTTGGCGATAGCGCCGGCTAACAACTGCATCCCGCTAGCAGATGACCTGTCGTATGAACAGGCCGCCTCTCTTCCGACCGTCTTTCTGCCCTGTTGGTCCATTCTCATGCGCCACGCCGAGTTGAAACCGTGGGAAACGGTACTGGTACTGTCCGCCTCCAGCGGCGTCGGCACCGCTGGTATACAACTGGCCAAGAACGTTGTTGGTGCACGCGTAATTACAACAACCAGTTCACCCGAGAAGGCCGAGAAGGCCCGTGCGTTGGGCGCTGACGAGGTCATCAATTACAAACAAGAGAGCATCGCCAAGCGAGTGAAAGAACTCACCGACGGCAAGGGCGTCAACGTCGTCATCGACCATGTCGGAGCCGACTTCTGGCCCGAGGCGTCGAGATCACTCGGCGTAGGTGGCCGCTACGGTATTTGTGGAGCCACCACCGGCCTGAAAGTAGAACTCCAGGTTGGCCTGTTGTTCCTCAAGCACCAGAAAATCTTTGGCGTTTTCATGGGCCGAAACTCCGACCTGCGCCATATAGTCGACCTCGCCGGGCGAGGCACTATTCGGGGTGTAATAGCCGAGACGTTCCCTCTAGAGCAAGCTGCCGACGCGCACCGGCTTATGGATGAAACCAACTTCTTCGGCAAGATCGTTCTGAAAATCGCGTGAGCAGACTCGCCACCAAAGTCGCCCTGGTGACGGGCGGCGGCGCGGGCCTCGGCCGCGCGACTTGTCTCGCCTTCGCTGCCGAAAGCGCTGCCGTGGTCGTCGCAGATCGCGACGCGGAGGGCGCGGCAGGGACCGTTTCACTCATAGAGCGGAAGGGTGGATCGGCAGTCTCAGTCGAAACCGATGTCACCCAGGCATCAGATTGCGAGCGCATGGTCGCCGAAGCCACGAGTCGCTTCGGACGGCTGGACTTTGCCTATAACAACGCGGGCATGGGCGGCGAGGGCCTGCCAACTTATGAGACGACCCTCGTCCACTGGGATGCCCTCATGGCGGTGAACCTCACCGGCGTGTTCCTGTCGATGAAGTACGAGATCCCGGCCATGCTGGAAACGGGCGGCGGAGCTATCGTCAACACGTCGTCTATACGAGGCCTCGTTTCTTACCCGGACCTGTCCGCATACACTGCGTCAAAGCACGCCGTCTTTGGGCTGACCAAGAGCGCGGCACTGGAGTACGCCGACAAGGGCATTCGTATAAATGCCGTTTGCCCCGGCGTGGTGAAGACTGCGTTAGTTGAGCAAAGCTACGCTCGCATGCCTGGTTTTGAAGAGAGATCACTGGCGCTCCATCCAGTAGGGCGCTTCGGAGAACCCGAAGAGATAGCAGCAACGGTGGTTTGGTTGTGCTCCGATGAAGCGTCATATGTTGCGGGCGCAGGCCTGGTTGTCGATGGTGGCTGGGTGGCGCAGTAGGGCCGGGGCCGTTACGATTCTCCCGCCCCTGGGGAATTGATACGGGGAAACTGATATGAGCGACTTCGACCACAAAATAGCTCTCGTCACCGGCGCCGGTTCAGGCATTGGTCGAGCGACGGCTTTAGTTTTTGCCCGGGAGGGCGCGGCGGTCGCCTGTTCGGACATCGATACCGAGTCCGGTGAGGCTACGGTGCGGATGATTGAAGACCTGGGCGGGACGGCCTCGTTTGTTCGCGCTGATGTTTCCGTTGGCAGCGATGTTGAGGCGATGGTGCAGACCGTCGTCGAGCGATATGGCCGGTTGGATGTCGCCCATAACAACGCGGGTATTGGCGGTCTCGGCAAGCCGATTGATGGGCATTCACTAAGTGAGTTTGAGCGCACGATGGCGATCAACACCAAGGGGGTATTTCATGGTATGAAATACCAGATTCCCCAGATGCTCAAACAGGGTGGCGGGGCCATTGTTAACACGTCGTCGATGATGGGCCTGGTGGGCCTGGCGGGGATTAGCGCCTACTCGGCCAGCAAGCACGCCGTGGTGGGCCTGACGAGATCGGCCGCCCTGGAGTATGGCTCCAAAGGGGTGCGCATTAACTGCGTTTGCCCCGGCATCATCCGTACGCCCATAAACCAGAAGTACTGGGACGAGTTCCCTGAAGCTGAAAAAGAGTGGCTGTCTATTGAGCCCATCGGCCGCTATGGAGAGCCCGAAGAGGTGGCTGAGGTGGTGGCCTGGATGGCTTCGGACGAGGCCTCTTTCATGCACGGACACGCATTGAGCGTCGATGGCGGGGCGACAGCCCAATGACGGATGCCCAATTCGCAGGCAAAGTGGCCCTGGTCACCGGTGCCTCCGGCGGCATCGGCCGAGCGGCGGCGCTGCGGTTCGCCCGTGGTGGCGCGACTATTGTTTGCGCCGACGTGGATGAGGACGGCGGCCACGAGACTGTTTCATTAGTAGCTGCGGGAGGCGGGACGGCGTCGCTCGTTCTTGCCGATGTTTCTTCGGAGTCCGATGTCGAATCGCTCGTCGACATAACGATGCACGAGTACGGCAGGCTGGATATAGCCTTCAACAACGCCGGTATAGGCCTGTTCGGCAAGCCTCTTGTTGAGATCACCGAAGACGAGTATGACCGGGTGATGGGGGTCAACAGCACGGGCGTGTTCCTCTGTCTGAAGTATGAGATACCCGCCATGCTCCAGAGCGGCGGTGGCTGCATCGTGAACACCGCCTCCAAGGCGGGCCTTGTGGGCGACGCGGGCCTGTCGGTCTACTCAGCCAGCAAGCATGCAGTGGTGGGAATGACCAAGACCGCCGCCCTCGAATACGCCCGCAAGGGAATTCGGGTCAACTGCGTCGCGCCTGGGGTTATAGATACGGACATAAATAC
>CAVOCN010000090.1:0-5801 GCA_963694205.1 Dehalococcoidia bacterium
CCTCGCGGTCGCCCAGTCGCACATAGCGCAGGTCGATGCCGTCCAGCCAGGCGTCCAGCGGTCCGGCCCGGAGCCGGACCCACTGGCTCCGGCTACTGGTCGAGATGCGAGCGTACCTCGGCGATGCCGTCGCCCAACGCCTTGCCGTACAGCCACACGTCGCCCGAGTACATGATGGCCCCGAAGCCGGCGTCAAGAACTGCCTGCGTCTCCGATGGGTCGGGCACCATCATGCCGCACACCTTGCCGTGCTTCTGGCAAGCAGCCATAACCGTCGCAACGGCTTTGTGGAAATCGGGATGTTCGAAGTCGCCCGGTATGCCCAGGGACGTGGTCAGGTCAAATTGGCCGATCCAAGCAGCATCGATACCAGGAGTGGACACGATCTCGTCGGCGTTCTCTACGCCGGTCTTCGTCTCGATGAGGGCGTTGGCCATGACGTTGGCGTTTGCGAACGCCAGCTTTTGGGCCGGGTTGCCCCCTGAGTAATTGTCGTGCGCTATCCCGAGCGCCACGCCCCGCACGCCGTCCGGGTGGTAGCGGATGGACCGGGCTAGCGTCTCTGCGTCTTGCCTTGTCTCGATCATCGGCCCGATGATGCCCTGCGCGCCTATGTCCATGGCCTTGGCGCAGTACTCGTAGTTGGTCGTCGGAACACGGACGATAGGAGTGATCTCCAGCCCTCTGGTAGCTGCGATGGCCGTCTTGACCGTCTCGAAGTCGAAGCCGGAGTGCTCCATTTCAAAGACGATGAAGTCGGCTCCCGCGTTCTCGGCCATCTGGCCTATGCCGGTGGTGGCGAACTCGAACACGACCGTGCCGACTGGCACCTTGCCCGCATCGAGAATGGCCTTGAGCTTGTTGGTTTTCATCAGTTTGCGGCCTCCCCATAACCGGCTAGCCGATTCAGTAGCTCCGGGCTCTCGGCCACGGCGCGGTTGACGATGACAGGTGGCAGTTTCCCGGCGGCGACGTCTAGCACGGACCGTATGGCCGTCTCGCCCACTCGCCTGAACGCTTCGTCGGTCCAGGTTAGGCCGTGCGGGCCCAAAGTCACGTTGTCGAGCTTAAGTATCGGGTCATCGGGGTCGGGCGGCTCTTTTTCGAACACGTCCAGCCCGGCCCCGGCGAGTGCGCCACTGGACAGGGCGGCCGTTAGCGCGATCTGGTCGACTATGGGCCCCCTGGCCACGTTTATAAGGAAGGCCGTTGGCTTCATGGCGGCCAACTCGGCTGCGCCGATAAGGCCCCTGGTGCCTTCGGTCAATGCTGCGGTTACGACGACGAAGTCGGCTCGTGTCATAAGTTCGTCCAGCCCGACCAGTTCTACTCCAAGTTCGTCTGCCACTGAGGCGTCGACGTACGGGTCGGCTGCGATGATCTTCATTTCTAGTGGGACGACCAGTTTGGCCAGGTCGCGGCCAATATTTCCCAGCCCAACTATCCCTAAGGTACGGCCGGTGACGCCGACGCCCATGTGCTGGCCCCGCAGGTCCCAGCGGTTGTCGCGGGTCATGCGGTCCTTAATGAGTAACTTGTGGCCCGTGGCGAGCAGCAGCATGAGTGCAACTGTGGAAACCGGCCTGCGGGAGGCGTCCGGCGTAATAGATACGATGACGCCGCTGTCGGTGCAGGCGTCGAGGTCGACCGAGTCGTAGCCGACGCCGAAGCGCGAGACAATAGAGAGGCGAGAGTCGCCAGAGCCAGAGCCAGAGCCAGAGCCAGAGCCCGAGAACGTGTGCCGGGTGACGCGGGGTTCCAGCACGACCAGTGCGTCGTACTCACTCGCAGTCGCAGGGCTGATTTCGTCGAGGTCGCCGTCGAGGAAGTTCCACTTCACCCCCGGCGCGTCGTCCAGCAGGTCCAGACGAATGTTGCCGTACCGCACCTTGCCGTCCGCGTCTACGAAGTCGCCCGTCAGTCCTACTCTAAAATCGCGATTATTCATCGCGGAAGCATAACAAAAGCGAACGCCCGAAACGCCGGGACATGTTTACGGGAGAAGTAAGATTGCCAGAGCCTGCAAGCCTCGGAGTCGGCAAGACACGGGAGAAACAAGATGACCGAACCCATCGACATGAATGGACAGCCCCTTGATATGAATGGACAGGTGGTACTGGTGACCGGCGCGAGCCGGGGCCTGGGCAAAGCCTTTGCCGGTGCCGTCGCCGGTGCCGGAGCAGCGGTGGCACTGGTGGCGCGCTCGGAGTCGGGCCTGCAAGAGACGGCTGCGGCGATTCAGGCGGCCGGGGGCAGCGCAATAACGCTCGCATGCGACGTGGTCGATCAGGGCTCGGTGGAGGCGGCGGTGAAAGAGGCCGAGCGCCAGCTTGGCACCATCGACGTTCTGGTTAACAACGCTGGCGTGGCGGGCCCGACGGGCCATGACTGGGAGTTAGACCCGGCCCAGTGGTGGAAAGTTCTGGAGGTGAACGTGCTGGGCCAGTTCTACTTTGCCAGCGCGGCCATGCCCGGCATGGTGGCCAGGGGCCATGGCCGCGTCGTCAACGTCTCCAGCGCTGCGGCCGGGTTCCCCAGCGCGGGTTACTCGGCGTACTGCACGTCGAAGGCAGCGCTAACCATGTGGACCGAAGCGCTGGCCGGGTCGGCGGCCCATTACGGCGTGTCGGTGATGGGCTACCACCCCGGCTTCGTGCGGACCGACATGACCGAGTACTCGGCTGCCCGGCCAGACACCGAGGTGTCCAACCCCATTGTGGAGTTCATCCGCGATGGGTTGGCGACCGGCGCGCACGACACCATGGAAGACGCCGTGGGCAGGTTGCTCCAGGTCGCAGCGGGCGTATACGACTCGTTACCCGGCCGCCAGATAGGCGTCAACGACCCGCCAGAAAAGCTGCTACCCAGGGCTGGAGAGATCGAGGAGCGCGGGCTCTACGGGGTCCGCATCAACGAACTGGCCGAGTGAGGCGAAACCCCACCGCCCTATGGGGAGGGGCTGTCTGTCGGCGCTTTTCGCAATAGCCGGAAGCTCATTAACCGACAGCGAGCCGAGCAGAATCGGCGCCGCGTGGTCCCCTTGAATTCGCCGCCGCAAACCTGGCAGTTGCCCTTCACCTTTGCACGGGCGCCCGCCAGCCTTCGAGCGGAAGCGCTGGAAAGGCCCGACGGCTTCGCTGACACGCGTTGATCGGCGAGGGCGCTTTCGCGGTGGGAGGCAAAGGGGGCGGTTACAGCGCCTTCTCTTTTCCTGCTGCGGGCCGCTTTGACCCGGCAGGCGGGTCCGCAGTACTTCTTGCGCCGCGTCCCTTCGGTTACGGTCCCGCACACCGTGCATGGCAGGCGATAACTCTGCCTGGAACCGACGAGAACCCGAGCTGCAGATTTCTTAAAAAACTTCATGAATTCTTGCCACCAAACATACCGTTTCCTGCCCGTTCATGATTGAGATGGGCTTCGGCCGTCTCTCGTAAAAACGCCCCGCGTAATAGCAACTAAACGGGGACAGCCGCCCAGATTCTCTTGCATATACTCAGTACCGACTTGTAATAGCTGTATGCCGCCTCCCAGAGAGAGCCGAGCCTGACTGCGGCGGTCTCTGCTGCCCCCATTGCAACAGGGACTAAACGGTCCATGACCAGGATGAAGAGCCCGGTCGCCAGTACGGCGGCCCCGCCGTAGCGCGCTCCTTTTGTGACCAGCAGGTATCCCGATGTCCCCAGCACCGCCACGACCCCGCCGGCGAGACCGAGCCACTTGAATAACTCACTCCACGCGTCAATGGTGAAAATGGGCGGCGGAGGGCCCGGGACTTCGGTGCCCGCGCCCCCACCCGGCGGCGATGAGCCCCCGGCCGGGGGGCCGACTGGAGCCTCTGGCGTCTCGAACGGAGAGGGCAGGGGCGTGGATGTGGGTCCGATGTCTGGTGTCGGCAACGGCGTGGAGGTAGGTCCGATATCCGGCGTCGGCAGCGGCGTCTGAGTGGGCGCTGGCGTCGGCGTCGGGTCTGCGGGCTCGGGCGTTCCTGCCGGGTCCGGGGGAGGCAGGGGCGTCGAGGTGGGCACAGGCGTCGGAGTCGTCGTTGTAACGGGCGCAGGTGCCGACGTGAGCTCCAGATCGGTTAGCAGCCCGTTCGGGTTCCAGATCATCGCGTAGTAAGTCTTGGTCCCCCGGAACGCGGAGGTTCCGGTGGTCCGGATGCCAGAGTCTGCTCCCACCAGGGTCTCTTCAACGACCCAGCGGTTCTGGGCTTCGTCGAATCGCAGGATTCCCCGCGTGCCGCGCGAGTGCTCGCGGGTGAGTCCCTGGCTGCCGCCTATTGATACCAGTTCGGAGTCGGTGATAAAGAACGTGGTTTGAGCCGGGGCGCTGGATGCATAGTCGGTGATGGGCAGGCCGATGATGTTGAAGAACTCGACGAGGGCATAGCGACTTATCAGCCCGACCAGCGGGACGGGTACCGACGAAACCGGCACTACCTGTACCCGCACGACCACGGGGGCTCCTCCTTCATTTGCCGGAAGCTCCAGGCGAACCAGGCCGTCACCGGATTCGACCACGCCTGCGGCACCCGGCAGGACCAGGACGACCGATCCTGACTCCGTCTCAATGGGGACGAATTCGGCTGGCTCTTTGGCCTGCGGTTCGAACGGCCTATTCGCTGCGGAGAACACAACTCGTGTGTTGTCGTCTGGATCGTGATCATCTTCGTCGGACCTGATGCTGAACGACACCCGGGAGCTACCCTGGATGATGGGCCTGAGGCGGACCTGCACCAGCGTGCCCACCTCGACACCGGGCGACATGGTTCCGAGATCGCAGGTGATGAGGCCTAGCACGACGAGGGCGCAGGAGCCGCCCTGGACACTGGCGGAGTAGAACTCGTTGCCAAACGGTATTGTCACGTTGACGACCACGTTGGTCGCTGAGGTGATACCGGTGTTTCGGACAATGGCCTCGTACAAAACCAGGTTGCCAACGACGGCCGGGTCTGGTGCATAAATGAGGGACGAGACTTCCAGGTTGACGGAGTCACCCAGCGAAACGTTTTCGAAGGCCAACAGCGCATCTACCTTGATGACCGCGAGGTCGGACGCCTCGTGGGTATTTACGACCGTGGCCTCAAAATCGACAATGTCGTTGTACCTGACTGTGACGGTGTTGTAGCTCTCTACTACATGAGCGTTGGTCAGAATGTGCCCATCGTCGTCGAAGAAGAACCCCGAGCCCGTGCCGGAAGGGGTTTCGATCAGCACTACAGCCATCGCCGCTCTCGCGATTATTGAGGCTCGATCCGGCACCGGGGAGCCGGTCGGCCGAGCGGCAGTGGGGGAGGGAGACGGAGTGGCGGACCGGACGGGCACCGGTGTTTGTGTTGGCGCCACCGCTGGGGATTGCACGGCGACCGGCGACCCAGTGGGCGTCGGGGATGGGCCAGGCGTCGGAGATGGATCAGGTGTTGGGGACGCCGTCGAACTGGCCAACTCGGTACTCGGGGCGAACAGGGCTTCGGGCGTCAACTGAGCAAGCAGAAGTTTCAGCTCGTCGAGCGTTAGCGATGACCGGTCGGGCGCATCTTCCGGAGCTGGAGTGGAGAGAATTTGGAGCGGCAGCGCCTCGACGGTCCCGGCCTCGATGCTCTGGGCCACCTGGGCGGCAACTCGCGCCTCGACTGTGCCTTCAATGTCCAGAGCAGGTGCCTGAGTTGGTTGCGTGCAGGCGAACGCAACCAGGTAAAAAGACACGACAGTGACTACGACCCTCAAACCCACCAAACAAACACCTCATGCGGAGGACTCGACAGGTCTGGAGGCTCGGCTATCGCCGATTTGCGATGAACG
>CAVOCN010000091.1:0-5785 GCA_963694205.1 Dehalococcoidia bacterium
ACGCGGGAGATATCTGGGACAGCGGCAACCTGATAGCCGACGTGACGTTCTCGCACACCTTCGACGAGGCGGGCGAGTTCCCCTACTTCTGTCGCATACACCCGTCGATGACGGGCACCATAACCGTGGTGGACGCCTCTTAAGGGCTACTGGGCGGTCAGGCCGCCGTCTACGACCAGGTGAGTACCGGTAACATAAGACGAGGCGTCTGAGGCTAAGTACAGGGCCGCGTAGGCTATTTCTGTCGGCGCGGCCAGCCTGCCGAGTGGCACTCTAGCGACCGAGGCTGCTTTGCCTTCGGGGGTCGCCAAATTCTCGGCGATCATCTCGGTCTCCACAGGCCCCGGCACCAGCGTGTTCGCCCTAATGCCGTCGGCCGCATGCTGAATTGCCGTGTGCCTGGAAAGGGACAACAGCGCCGCCTTGGACGCACCGTAGGCGCTGCTTCTCTTACTGCCCACCAGCGCAGTTGTGGACGCGACGTTCACTATCGCCCCCCCGCCCCTGCCTCGCATCGAGGGAATGACGGCTTTAGTGCCCAGGAACGCCCCACCAATATTCACGCCCATGACCCGCTCCCAGGTGTCCAGGGCGGTATGTTCAATGGGGTCGGTCTGGTAGATACCGGCGTTGTTGACCAGTACGTCGACCCCTCCGAAGCGGTCCACAGACGCGCGCACGGCCGCTTCCCAGTCGGACTCCTGCGCTACGTCGAGTCTGACGAAGATCGCCGACCCGCCCGCCGCAGCTATCTCGGTCGCGACCCGTTGGCCCGCCTCCTCCGCCACGTCGGTGACAACGACCCTCGCCCTTTCACGGGCGAACAGGCGCGCCTGCGCCCCTCCTATGTCACCGCCGCCGCCGGTCACCAGGGCGACCTTATCCAGCAATCTCATTGGGCGGAGTAACCCCCATCTACAACGAGCTCTGAGCCGGTGGTGTAGGACGAGTCGTCGGACGCCAGGAACAGCACCATTTTTGCCACCTCTGCGGCCGTACCCATTCTGCCCATGGGGATTTTGGACATGACCAGCGGGCCCAACTCCGGGTCCGCCATGAGGTGCTCGACCATCTTAGTGTCGATCACGCCAGGGTGTACCGAGTTCACCCGGATGCCCTCGGCGGCGTAGTGAATCGCCGCTGCCTTGGAGAACATCCGCACCGCCCCCTTAGACGCCGTGTAGGCCCCCTCAACGGCGTTTCCGACGAGACCGGCCGTGCTTGAAATATTGACGATGGAGCCAGCTCCTGCACGTCGCATTGAAGGAATAACGCACTTGGTACCGAGAAATACGCCTCGCGCGTTAATGGCCATAATGTCGTCCCAGTCCGCGACAGTGGTCTGGTCGATGACGGTCGTTCGGTAAACGCCAGCGTTATTGATAAGCACGTCTACCGGGCCAAAGCGCTCCTCTGCAGCCGCGATGGCCGCGACCCAGTCGCTCTCTTTAGTTACGTCCAGCCTGTGGAACAGGGCTTGCCCTCCAGAAGCCTCTATTTCACCGGCGACTCTGTTGCCGTCTTCCTCCACCAGGTCGCCTAAAAGCACCTTTGCGCCTTCTTGTGCGAATAGCTTGGCTTCGACGGCGCCCATGGCCCCCGCAGCGCCGCTTATGACGGCCACTTTTCCCTTTAGTTTCATCTCTTCGCTCTCCGGTTCGAACAGTTATTCATCAAGACTATTGGGCTACTGGGCCGTCCATCCCCCATCTATGACTAGTTCTGACCCGGTCATGTACGACGACTCGTCAGAGGCGAGAAATAGCACACCGTGAGCTATCTCCTCCGGCATCGCCATCCGGCCCATCGGGTGCTGGGTATCGAAGCGGCTCAAGTGCGAGGGGCCGTACGTCTCGCGAAGCATGGGCGTGTCCACCGGGCCTGGGAACACCGTGTTCACCCGAATACTGTCGCCTGCCAGTTGCACAGCGGCCGACCTTGCCAGGCTGCGAATCGCACCCTTGGACGCATGGTACGCCGCCCCCAGCTTCCCGGCGGTAATAGCGGAGACCGACGCCACGTTGACTATGGAGCCGCCCCCGACCCGTCGCATGGCCGGTACGGCGTGTTTAATGCCGAGGAATGGCCCGGCGGCGTTCACGGCAACCATTCGGTCCCACGTCTCAACCGTCGTTTCGGTAATAGTCTCGGGCGACAGCACACCGGCGTTGTTGACCACTACGTTAAGCGACCCGAACGTTTCGGAGGCCAACCCAATGGCCTGCACCCAGTCGGGCTCACGACTCACGTCGAGTCGGCAGAACACGGCAGTTCCTTGCCCATGGTCGCTGTTTATGGCGTCAGCGACAGCCTGTCCGCCCTCGTCAAGCACGTCACAGACGAGAACTCGCGCGCCCTCGCGTGCGAACATCGCCGCCTCAACAGCCCCCTGGCCCCTGGCCGCTCCGGTGATGAGTGCGGTTTTCCCGGCCAGTCGCCCTTTCGTTTTGACCTGATTCAACTCCATACACGCCATGCTACAGGGGGCTGTGAGCCCGCATCAACGGCTTCACATTTAGCATCTGATTGATGACAGACACAAGAATTGATCTTGACGCGAACGTGTGTTCTGTTCTAAACTTGTTCTAGTGATTGGTCCAGTGGTTGGGAATGGGAAGGAGGATGGGATGAACAACGCAGGTACTGTCGCCCAGTTGGAGATGCCGGGAATGCCGGAGGCGTCATACGCCGACCTGGGTCCGACCGACGTGGCACCGGGGAAAGAGGTTCTTTTCATCGGCAGGTTCAACGGTGGCCCTCGATACGGGTCGCGGGGCGTCGTTCGCGAGGTGCGTGGCCGCAAGGCAATCGTGGAGATAGGCCGGGTGCGCAGCGGTCGGTCGAGCGACATCTGGCACATCCCCTACTACTTTCTAGCCGACCCGAGCAGGGCTGCTTAACCCCGTCAGACCTAGTCGGCCTGGTCTTCCGGGCTGCGCTGGGCCCTGAGGAACTCCTCCAGTTCGGCCACCATGGCGTCCGAACTGGGCATCTCCTCCCTCTGCCGTTCGGACGGTACCTCCGAGTCGTAGCGTCGCTCCAGCATTTTCACGTACTGGACGATCTCTTCCTCCGCCTCTATCGCCCGCCCTACTTCCCGTTCCCATACCGCCCCTGCGTCGCGCAATTCACCGAGTTCGTCGTCGAGCAGCATGGTTGGGTCCACTACGTCCCGTAGCGCGGAGAGCAGGCCATGCGTGGCCTTCGGGTTCGGAGACGTCGTCACGTAGTGGGGCGAGTGCGCCCACAGGCTGACGTAGGGGATGTCTTTTTTCTGGCAGGCATCCATAAGCGCCGTGTGGATACCCGCAGGGCCCTCGTAGCCCGACTCCAAAATCCCCAGCTTCCCGATGGTGTCCAGGTACTGAGCGGTAGTGGCAACCCCGGTGATGCGTGTCTCACGGGAATGAGGCACGGCGTCCATGAGCGCACCCAGCGTCACGATTGCCTCCACCCCCAGCCGTTCAGCCTCCGACAGCACGATGTCCGTATAGGACCTCCAGCGCAGGTTCGGCTCCGTGCCAGCAAACAGCAAGAGATTCGGGTCCCGTCGCTCCGGGTCTGAGTAAGAGAACTCGTTTTCCGGCCAGGACATGTTCCGCCGACCAGTTGCGTCCACCGACGTGTAAGGCCGAACCTCGGTCAAAACGTAATACGGTTCGGGGTCGATCTCGGCGAACTTCTTGGCGTTGGTGAGACGGCCAAGATATTTGACGGCATTCGTCGAAGACTGGGCAGCGTCCGGCCAGCCCGCAAACGCCACTATAAGAAATCTGGCCTTATGCTGCGGCCGTTCGTGAAGAATCAAACCATCCATGGCCTCAAGATAGCACAGGAACTCAACGGTTTTTGGGTGAGGGAACCAACGGGAGAAAGTGGATATCAATGCGGATATGATGGGTGGCGAATCCGAGGAGAGAACACCCATTACCAAACGCACTATTGGAGTCGTCATCGAGGACGGCACCACCGATCAAATGATGTCCACCATCAAGCGGGCTGACAGCGCCGGAGTGCCCGCCGCCTGGATGATCTCTGTTGCCGGGCATGACGTGTTGACCATGTACGCAGCAGCCGCGGTGCAGACCGAGCAAATCCGGTTGGGCACGTCTGTGGTGCGCACCATGGCCCGTCACCCCATCACGCTGGCGGAGCAGGCCCGAACCATATGGGACCTGGCTCCCGGCAGGCTCGCCCTTGGCGTGGGCCCCGCGCACAAGAGTTCGGTAAACCACGACTTTGGCCTGCCGTACGACAAGCCCCTGGGCTACCTCGAAGAGTACATGGAGGTGCTCAACGCCCTGCTCAAAAAGGGCAAGGTGGACTACGAGGGCAAGCTCATTACCGCCCGATTCGAAATGGACGGCGGAATCGACATCCCCATCTACGCCTCAGCCCTGCGGGAGAAGTCCTTTGAGCTGTGCGGCAGAGTCGCAGACGGCGCCATCACCTGGGTATGCCCGCTCGACTACGTCCGCGACGTGGGCATGCCCGCGCTGAAGAAAGGCGCAGACGACGCCGGTCGGCCCACGCCGGAGATGCTCGTACACGTGCCGGTGTGCGTTACCGACGACGAGCCAACGGCGCAGGCTGCCCTGAGGGCCTCCCTGGAGTACTTCCCATACACCCCGAACTACGCGGCGATGTTCGAACTCTCTGGCTTCCCCAACTCCGACAAGACGGGTTGGACAGACGACCTCGCGAACGCAGTAATGGTGTGGGGCAACGCCGAAACGGTGCAGCGCCGTCTGAACGAGCTGTTCGAGTGGGGCGCGAGCGAACTGGTAGTCACCGTGCTCGGTGGCAAAGGCGAGTCGTGGGACCGGACGGCCTCAGTGCTGGCGGAGCTATCCCGAAGCTAGCCGTCAGGCGCTATTAAGAATCCTGTTTGGACCCCAAGGCCATGGCCACCCCGGCTATGGTCTTGGAGTCCTGCACCTCTCCCCTGCTGATCATCGCCTGCAACTCGGCCTTGGGAATGCGAACGACCTCGACGAACTCGTCCGGGTCGGGCGCCAACGGCGACTCCGTCAGATCGGTGGCGAGAAACAAATGAAGGTACTCGGTGAGGAAGCCAGGGGCGGAGTAAAAGCCTCCTAGCGCCACCAGCCTACCGGCGGCCATCCCGGTCTCCTCGCGTAGCTCCCGCTGCGCAGCCTCAAGCGGCTCCTCGCCGTCTTCGATGCCGCCAGCCGGGAGTTCCAGCAAAGTCATACCCAGCGGGTGGCGATACTGGCGCACCAGCACCACGTTGCCTTTCCCGTCTATGGGGACAATTGTGACGGCGTCGGCGTGATCGACCACCTCTCGTGTGGCTTCGGCGCCGTTCGGCAGGCGAACCGTATCGACTCTGACGGTCATGATCTTGCCCTCGAAGATGACCTCCCGAGAACTGAGAGACTCAGGCCCGAGTTCTCCGCTCACGGGGTTCGCTCCTGGGCTCTTCGGCTCATGGCCTCATCGGCTCTCCGCAAGGCCGGGCCTCGCTCTTGGGCTCTTCGGCTCATGGCCTCATCGCTTTCGCAATCAAGCCCTGTCCACAATCCCCAACCGGTGCGTTAGCGTGGCGTAAAAGTCGCCCGGTGGACGGAGGCGGACGAAGCTGGCGATGTGCGGGCTGCGGGAGACCGTCACGGTGTCGCCGGGGTTGAGGTGAGCAACGGGGTCGCCGTCTACGCTCAGCAGCGTGTCGGCTTCGTTTCCGACTTTCAGACCCACGACCGTCTCGCCTGGCAGCACCAGCCCTGTGTTCAGGCACATGTGCGGGGCCACAGGCAGCAGCAAC
>CAVOCN010000092.1:0-5729 GCA_963694205.1 Dehalococcoidia bacterium
TGAGACTGCCGGGGAACTGGATGCCGTATCGAAGCGTATTCACCTCGCGCTTCCCGAAGACCTGCGCGTCCGCTTCATTGAGGTTCTTAGAGAGGTGGCCGTGGTCGGATCGGCCGGGTTCACGCTAGTGGAAAGGATCATCGCGGCCTTCGCTTGAGGGGGCATTCTCTCGGCATCAAAGATGCCCTCTTAGAAGACCCGGAACTTGAGGTAGGCCTCGCTCGGGTCCATGCCGGACATGATGGCCGTTCGTAGCTCGCTCTCGGTGGTGATGAGGCGCTCGGCCTCGGCGACGACGTCTTCTACCCTGGCCTGCGGAATCACCACTGCGCCGTCTACGTCCGCCATCAGGTAGTCGCCGGTGTGGATGGCGACATCGCCGATGACGATGGGCTCGCCGAGGGCCTCGACCGCCCAACGACCGACGATGTCGGCGGGGGTGTTGTAACGGCAAAATACGGGAAAGCCCATGCGAGTGATGAAGTCGGTATCCCGGCAGCCGCCGTCCACCAGATAGCCGGTGACTCCTCTTATTCGGAGCGTTTCAGCGGACAGTTCGCCCATGTGCGCGATGGTGCTGTCGTTGGGCTGGCACACGACCACCGAGCCCGAGGGCGCGGCGCTGAGCAGCTTCGTCCAACCAAGTAGCGAGGTGTCGGCGTCGATGCCCTGCTCTGCCCTGCCCTCGGCGGTCCAGATGGGGCCTACCAGCGAGCGTTTGGGGTCGAGCGGCCGAATGTCGCTTGGCAGTGAAGCAGCAGGTAACCCGAGATCGCGCATGGCGTCGTAGACCGCGCCGCTGTAGCAGCGGGTCAGGCGCTCGGTAAGGGTTCGGCCGGGTCGGGCTTTTCTGATCATGGTTCTGTCCCTTCGGGTTCAGGGCTTATGGCTTGAATGTAACACTGGGCCTGCAATCCACTTTTGGCTGCAATCCCACTGGGGTACGGTAAAATCGCCCGAGCCCGTCTAGCACCCCGAAACGCGAGGACCCCGCCATGAAGATTGCGAACATAGAGACATTCATCGTCGACGCCGGTTGGCGGCCGTGGGTCTTTGTGAAGATTGAGGCCGACGATGGCACGGTGGGCTACGGGGAGTGCTCGGACGGGCGCTCGCCACACGGCATTGTGGGCACGATTCGCGACATGTCGGACATACTCATCGGGGCCGACCCGCTGGCGTTCGAGATGCGCTACTGGGACATGATGCGGCGCATTCGCCAGAGCCTGGGCGGCATTGGCGCGAAGGCGATTGCGGGCGTGGAGAACGCGCTGCTCGACCTGAAGGCCAAGGCGCTGGGCATTTCGGTGGTGGAGATGTTCGGCGGGCCAACACGAGACGACGTGCGGCTGTACTGGTCGCACTGCGGCAGTACCCGTGCGACTAATTCCGAGCTACTGGGCACGCCGCCGATACGCACGATGAACGACCTGGCCGACCTGGGCCGAGAGGTGGTCGCGCGGGGCTATACGGCGCTGAAGACGAACATCATTTTGCCGGGCGAACCGGCGTCGCTGCACTTCCCCGGCTTCGGTGGACCGCCCGGCACGACGGACCAAGAAGTTGACCGGCCGCTGCTGGACCACATTGTCACCCAGATCGGCACGTTCAGGGACGCGGTCGGCCCGAACATAGATATCAATTTAGACCTGAATTTCAACTTCAAACCCGAGGCGGTGATGCGCATTGCCAAGGCGCTGGAGCCGTTCGACCTGCTGTGGCTCGAAGTAGATATGTACGACCCCCAGGCGCTGCGGCAGATTAAGGACTCGACGAGTACGAAGATTTGCACCGGCGAGAACCTGTTCTACATGCGCGGGTACCTGCCCTACTTCCAGGCTCGCAGCGCGGACGTGTACATGATTGACGTGCCCTGGAATGGCTTCGCCCAGTCCAAGAAGGTGGGCGACCTGGCCGAGGCACACGAGCTGAACGTGGCCCCGCACAATTTCTACTCGCACCTGGCCAGCCACATAAGCGCGAGTTTATGTGCGGTTCTTCCCAATGTACGAATAATGGAGATAGACGTGGACGACGTTCCCTGGAAGGACGAACTGGTGACAAACCTGCCGGTCATTGAGAATGGTCGCATGAAGACGCCGACCGGCCCCGGCTGGGGCACCGACCTGAACGAGGACTTGGCACGAGAGCACGCCTGGAACCGGGACGGTTCCAATTGGTGATCAAGAACATGAGAGATGGTTCCAATTGGTAAAGCCACTCGACGGGCCTATACGGGACGTTTACTGGGTTACCCCCGGCAAGTTCATGGCGGGTGGCTACCCCGGCACTATTTACGTAGAGGACGCCGGGGAAAAGCTGCGCTGGCTGATTGGTGAGGGTGTGACGGCGTTTGTTGACCTGACAGAGGACGACGAACTGAAGCCCTACTCGGGGATACTCGCCGACGAGGCCTCGAAGCTTGGCAAGTCGGTGAAGTACCTACGCTGGCCGATCCCAGACATGACACCACCGGATGCAGAGGCCATGGTGCAGGGGCTGAATGTTTTAGACGCGGCGCTCAACGCTGGGGAAGTGCTCTATGTCCACTGCATGGCGGGCATGGGGCGCACCGGCGCGGTGGTGGGCTGCTGGCTGGTGCGCGGCGGCATGACGGGGGATGAGGCGCTGGACGAGATTGCCCGGCTGCGCAAGGGCCTCATGGGCGGACCGGGGTCGTCCCCCTACACCGCGGAGCAGCGCGAGATGGTGCGCGACTGGCCCGAGTAGACCGGGCCTGGGTGACCTGGCCTCGACTAGCGGGCGGCTACCCTACTCGTCGTCGTCGCTGTAATCGACGATTATGGGAGCACCATTTTCGTCGTACACGATGGGGTTGAACCTCTCGTCGAACTCGATGCCGTCATACAGGTCGGGGTATCTCACCTTGGCGAAGCGTTCGAGTTGCTGGCGAAGGCGCTCTGCCGGGTTCCAGGGCATCCATGACTTCCAGTCGTCTTCGTAGTTGAAGTTCCACAGGAAATAGATTGCCGCGCGGAATTCGCCGTCGATGTCGTTTTCGTGCCACCAGGTTTCGGTCTCTTCCAGGCGTGGCTGGAGTAGCTCCATAACCGTCAGGGCCGCAACGAAGTCGGCTCCCATCTCTGACAGCCGGGGACTTACCGCCCCACTGACAGGGAGGTCGCCTTCGAAGTAGGTGGCGCCGGTGCTGATGATCGTCCCGCTCGCCACGGCCGCACCGAACCACTCTGCGTTTTCTGGCTGACCGGCGTCCAGGACGAGGTCTACCCTGCCGCTTTCTATAGCAGTCTGCACTTCACCGGCAGAGAGAGCCACGACCTCCACCTGGAAGCCGAAGGCGTATTCGGCCATGTAAGCCGCCACTGCCGCCAGCGTGAGGGAGTAGTCGGCGTCGCTCTGGCCGATGACGATGGATGTTTCCAGTCGTTCTTCGGTGAAGTCGTCGGTGCCCCCGGAAAAGCGGCCCTCGCACTTGGCGCCGCCAGCGACGGCGGCAACGAGCACCAGCCCAATAATGCCCAGCAAGTAGCCTGAACGCAGGCGGCCTGCCATTCGGGCGCTAAAGAGGCCAGAGAGGGGAAACTTTTTAGTTCGAGTGGTGGTCAAAATTACTGTTCCTAAGGGTGTTCGTTTATGTGTACGAAAACGGGCCGTTACCGGGTTGCAGAGCAGAGCCGGGGCGGCACGTTTTGGGGGTGGTGACGTATGTTAGGATTCCGCTGATATGAGGTGTCTGGCACCAGTAAAACGGGCGCCCAGTATAAGAGAAACCCCATTTACTTATCGGTCGTATAGGTTCTTCCTATATGAGGTAGTCCACGAAACAGTATACGAGGAGATGAGATGCTAAAGACACGAGGCGCTGTGATGGTCGGCACCAACAAGCCCATGGCTATCGACGAGGTGGAGGTGCCTGAGCCAGGACCCCACCAGGTAATCGTCAAACAGTCGGCGACCGGACTGTGCCTTTCACAGGTGCACCAGTTGCAGCTGGTACCCGACGCCGACTGTCCGCAGCTGCTCGGCCACGAGGGCGTGGGCGTGGTGACGCATGTGGGCCGCGACGTGACTCACCTGAAAGAGGGCGACCACGCGATAACGACCTGGGTGCCGAGGGACGGCTACCCTGGGCGCGACTTCATCGACGGCCTCAGCCCCATTGGCGTTAAGTACAAGGGTGAGCTGATAAATGGCCCGGTGGGCACGTTCTTGGAGGACTGCCTGGTGAGCGACCAGCTAGCAGTGAAGATTCCCTCTGAGCAGGCGACGCCCGAGAGCAGCATTGTTGGCTGCGCGGTTCTCACAGGCGCTGGCGCTGTGTACCACACCGCCAAGGTGCGGGCCGAGGACTCTGTGGTGGTCATCGGCGCAGGCGGAGTGGGCCTTTCGGCCATAAAGATGGCTTCGCTCATGCAGGCGTACCCGGTAATTGTGGTGGACATTGACGACGAGAAGCTTGAGTTCTCCAAGGGTTGGGGCGCGACCCATACGATCAATTCCAAGAAGGAAGACCCCATTAAGCGCGTGTGGGAGATTACCGGCAAGGGTGCGGACTTCGCCTTCGACGCAGTGGGCTCGGTGCCGACGCACGAACTCATCTTGCCGATGACCCGCGGCGGTGGACCCGGCGGCAACAACGTTGGCGGCATGGCGGTGATGATTGGCTGGCCGCAGCCGGAGTTCAAGCTGAACGCCGAGCACTTCGTGTACCACCAGCGCCAGTTCAGGGGCAGCCACGGTTCGGCTGTTCCCGACAGGGACTTCCCGATGTACCTGAGGCTGCATGCCGAGGGCAAGTTCCCGCTGGACAAGCTGGTCACCCGCAGCTATCCGATAGAGCAGGCGAACGAGGCGATGGCCGACCTGACCAACGGCAAGATAGCCGGACGGGCGCTGCTGACGTTCTAGGGCGACTAACGCCCCGGAACGGAGCGTCGTAGTAGACTTTAGGTAGAGATATGTCGAACCGAGAAACCCTTAGCTTTTATTTTTGGAGCTTTTACCCGCCGCAAGGCGAATGGGAGGACCTCGGCCGGCGTTAGAAAACGACTAACCGGCAGTAATTGAGAAAAGGCCCTCCCACCGGAGGGCCTTTTCTATTTAGGAGATTTAATTTGATAGTAGTAATGCGAGCAGACGCCAGCCCCGAACAGGTGAACGCGGTCGAGAGCCGCATCAAGGAAATGGGCTTCGAGACCGCCCTGACTTCGGGCGAACTCCAGACGATAGTCGCGGTCAGGGGCGACACGAAAGGCGACGGACGCCTTGACGGTCTCGGTGAATTACCCGGAGTAGAGAGCCTGCTGCGGGTGCAAAAGCCCTACAAGGAGGCGAGCCGCGAGTTCCACCCCGCAGACACGGTGGTGGACGTGGGCGGCGTGAAGGTAGGAGGTAATAAGATCGTGATGATGGTCGGCCCGTGCGCGGTGGAGAGCCGAGAGCAGCTAATGGCGACGGCCGACGCTGTTAAAGGCGCAGGGTTCTCGGTGCTGCGCGGCGGTGCGTTCAAGCCGCGCACGTCGCCGTACAGCTTCCAGGGCATGGCCATTGAGGGACTGCGGTTGCTGGCCGAGGCGCGAGAGAAGACGGGGCTGAAGATTGTCACCGAGGTGATGTCCGAGGCCGACGTGCAGGACGTGGCCGCCTATGCCGACATTTTGCAGATTGGCGCGCGCACGATGCACACGTTCCGCCTGCTGGAACGGGTCGCCGAGACGGGCAAGCCGGTGCTGCTAAAACGCGGGTTC
>CAVOCN010000093.1:0-5720 GCA_963694205.1 Dehalococcoidia bacterium
GCCCTGTCCCTGGCCGCCATATCGGACGGACTGGATGCGAGCGGGTTCCGTCTCGACACTCGCGCCACTGAAGACGGCAAACGCTTCGCCGCCAAGTGGAAAAAGAAGATCGCAAACGAGATTACAAAGCTGGCCCCGGAGCAGACGGCCATCGTCGACACCATTGCCGGTGAGTTGGACGACGACGACATCGTCGTCAGCGGCATCACCAATATTGGTTACTGGAGCCACGTCCGTTACCCCGTACGAACGCTCCGGTCGTACATCACGACTTCTTACTTCATACCCCTGGGTTACGCGTACCCAACGGCCCTTGGGGCAAAAGTGGCGGCACCAGATCGCAAGGTGGTGGCCATTAGCGGCGACGGCGGGTTTTTATACATGGCCTCGGAGATGTCCACTGCGGCAGCGCATGGCATTGGTGCCGTCGCCGTGGTGTTTAACAACAGCGCCTTCGGTGCCTCTAACTGGGACCAGACCCACCGGTTTGGCGAGAGATACCTCGGCACCGAGCTGCAAAACCCCGACTTCGTAAAGCTGGCAGAGGCGCACGGGGTCCGTGCCGAGAGCACCGATCCAGACGGGCTTGGCCCCGCGCTGCGCCGCGCACTGGACGCCGACGCACCGGCGCTGGTGGAAGTAAAGCTGCCCAACATGATGCCGCCGTTCCAGATCGTCAACTAGGCACGGTGAAGACCAGAAAGTCCGTTCGCGAGCGCATTGAGGCGAGGGAAGACCTGCTCTCTCCCCATGCACAGAAGTCGGCTGACAGTGCCGGTAGGGAGATTGCCGAACCTCCCAGCCCCCTGCGCACCGAGTTCCAGCGGGACCGGGACCGCATTGTCCATTCCAAGGCGTTCCGTCGGCTCAAACACAAGACGCAAGTCTTCGTCGCGCCCCTGGGCGACCACTATGTGACACGGCTAACTCACACGTTAGAAGTTTCCCAGATTGCCCGCACCATTGCCCGGGCGCTCAACCTGAACGAAGACCTGACTGAGGCTATTTCGCTGGGCCACGATCTCGGGCACACCCCGTTTGGCCATGTCGGCGAGGACGAGGTGGACAGGCTGGTTCGGGGCGAGGGAGCGCCGGGCTCCGGGTTCAAGCACGCCCGCCAGAGCCTGCGGGTGGTGGAGGCTATCGAAAAGGACGGCGCGGGGCTGAACCTGACCGCCGAAGTACGCCGGGGCATCGCCTCGCACTCCAAGCCACAAGGCGATTTTCTTTCGCCCGGCCTGGTGGAGGACCTGTCGTTGGAGGCGCAGATCGTGCGTATCTCCGACGCGGTCGCCTACCTGAACCACGACGTTATGGACGCGTTCCGGGCTGGCGTAATAGCCGAGCAAGAATTGCCAACAGGAATTTTTGACGTGCTCGGCAATCGCCACTCCCAGCGCGTGGACCGCATAGTCACCGACATTGTGGAGAGTTCCCTTCTCGCCGAGGGCACAGACGGGCCCGCCGCAGGCGAGGACCCGAGTACGGGCGACGTTCCAATCATCACCATGGGGCCTGTCGTGCGGCAGGCCGTGAACGACTTTCGCGCGTTCATGTTCGAGCGCGTATACGTGCCAGAAGATGTAGGCGCGCAGGGCCGGTCTGCCAGGGCGATTGTGAAGCTGCTGTTCGGCTACTATTCCGACAGTCCGGGCGAGATTCCTCCCGAGTATCGGCTGCGGACGAAAGACCCGGAGCGAGCGGTCATTGACTACGTCTCGTGCATGACGGACCACTACGCAATGAGAAAAGCGGAGGCGCTGGAGCCGGGCATTGCAGACCCGGTACGAGCGGGGGTTAGCTAGCCGACATGTCGGTAGTAGACGAGGTAAAGGCCAGGCTGGACATTGTGGACGTGGTGTCCTCGTACGTTTCGCTGCAAAAGGCGGGCCGTAACTTCAAGGCGCCGTGCCCGTTTCACAGTGAGAAGACCCCGTCTTTCATCGTTACCCCGGAGCGGCAGAGCTGGCACTGCTTCGGCGCCTGCTCCACCGGCGGGGACGCCATTTCGTTTTACATGCGCCGCGAGGGCGTGGAGTTCGGTGAGGCGCTCAGGGCACTGGCCGACAAGACAGGGGTCGCGCTCGCTTCGAGCGCTATTCAGACTAAGTCGGCGACGACCTTTGAGGTCAATGAGGCGGCAGCCAGCTTCTACGAAGGCCTGCTCTACACACCGGGCGGGGAGAACACCCGGGAGTATTTAAAGTCTCGCGAGGTGAGTAAGGAGTCGGCGAGGAGCTTCAGGCTGGGCCTGAGTCCTATAGGCACAGACTCGGGAAGCCTGCGCGCTCACCTGCTGGCCGAGGGCTTCACCGTCGAGCAGATGATCGCAGCGGGACTCGTGCGACAGTTCGACGACGGGAACACCCGTGACTTTTTCCGCGGCAGACTTATGTACCCGATAGCAGATAGGAGAGGCCGGGTGGCCGGTTTCGGCGCGAGGACGCTGGACGGTTCGGACCCCAAATACATAAACACGGCCGGTACGGACGTGTTCGATAAACGAAGTATCGCCTACGGGCTGAACCTGGCGTCTGAGTCGATTCGAGTGCGGGGCCAGGCGATAGTGGTGGAAGGCTACATGGACGTGATAGCCGCCCATCAGCACGGCCACCACAACGTCGTGGCGTCTATGGGCACGGCGCTGACGGACACGCAGATGTCGCAACTTCGGTCCCTGGCCGGAAAGATTGTGCTGGCCCTGGACGCAGACGCAGCCGGACAGGAGGCCACGGTACGCAAGCTGGAGGAGATGTTGGTTATGGCCGCCGACAAGGAATCGGCCGCCTTCAGCCGCCGGGTCGGACCGATAATGCAACGCAACCAGCTGGAGATAAAGATTGCGCTGCTGCCGGAGGGCTCGGACCCGGATGATCTGATTCGCAACAACCCCGACGCCTGGACCAAGACCATTGAGGACGCGGTGTCGGGCGAGGAGTTCATGATTCACTGGTTGCCAAAGCGCTTCGACCTGTCTTCGGGTGCGGGCAAGACGGCCGCAGCCGAGTGGGTGGCGCGCCTTATTTACGCGGCCAACCCCTTTGATCAGGAGCGGTACCGCAACGAACTGGCCGAAACGCTTCAAGTGACGCCTGCTCAGATAGACATGTTCCTCAAGGAGTCCTCCAAGAACTCCCGAAACAACCAAAGAGCCGGCCGCCGACAAACCCGACCTCAGCAAGTACACAGTGAGTCGCCGAGTAACCGTTTGACGCGGAACCCAGACAGCGTAGCTGACGACTACGCCCTGGCCATGCTGGTGCAAACGCCCAGCCTTAAAGGGCTCGCCGAAAGCTTTCCGCCCGAGTGTTTCCACCGGAGCGACGATCGTGAGATATTTACCCGGTGGATGAAGGCGGCTACACTACAAGAGGTGAGAGCCGCCCTCGACCCCGCTCTTCACGAGCGTTTGGATGAGCTTTCCTCAACCTATCTGGAACCAACGGTGATCGGCCAGGCCGAGATTGCGCTGGGTCAGATTTTAGCCAGGCTAGAAGAGAGACATCTTCGACGCCTACAAGACGGCCTTTTGTCCGGTGAAGAGTCGTTTGAGGTTTCACAAGACGTCGAGCGGGCGATTATTAAGGTAAACACAAGGCTGAGAGAGATCCACGCCCAGAGAGGCTAGACCACTTATGGCAACAAACCTGGACAGCGACGACAGCAACAACGAAGACGTGATCAAGGGATTGGTCGATACCGCGACGTCACCGCGTGACCTGATAGGTCTGACGGAGCGCCGACGTGAGGCCGCCGAGGCTGGCACCGAGGCCGATCGCCCTGCTGCCAACAACAACAACAATAGCAACGACGACGACGACGACGATGATGACGATGAGACCACTGAAGAAGGTGCCAAGGCCAAGACCGAAGTAAAGGACGCCCAGACGTCCGAAAAAGAAGCCGAGGCCAAAGCCGCCAACTGGGGTGACTTCGACAACACCGAGATGATCGACGACCCGGTGCGCATGTACCTGCGGGAGATCGGCCGGGTCAGCCTGCTCAAGGCGCATGACGAGCGGGTGCTGGCGCGCCGAATGGAGGCGGTCAAACACATTGAGGCGCTCGAAGAGGAGCTGACTCCCGAAGACGGCCGGGCCCCAAGGGCATGGCAGATCGTCTACCACCTGCTCCAGGGTGTGGCGCACAGCGAAAAAGAGATCACCGCTATTAGCAGGTTTGTCGGCATTACCGGCGACCGAACCCTGGCGGAACTCAGGTTCCACCCGAAGGTGCGCGATGCTCTCGATGGTGAGCTAAACGAGGACATCCTCAACTACCTCGGCGAGATTCTCAATAAGGATCCGCTGGAGGCCAAGGCGGACATTCTTAAGCTGTCGCTGAATTGCCGGCTGCTGCCAAAAGAGGCTCTTCAACTGCTCGAAATTCACGCTCCTACCAAGGAGTTGAAAGGGCAGGTAGAGAACCCGGCGCTGACTGCCCAGCTAGAGAGCTACGAGATTGTTTTCCGCAAGTTCTTTAAAGACGTCAAACTGGGCGGCACCGGTGCCCAACGTCATCTCGCTGAAGCCAACCTCAGGCTGGTCGTGTCGGTCGCGAAAAAGTACATCGGCCGGGGCATGTCCCTGCTCGACCTTATTCAGGAAGGCAACATTGGCCTGATCCGTGCAGTCGAAAAGTTCGACTATCGCAAGGGCTACAAGTTCAGCACCTACGCGACGTGGTGGATACGCCAGGCCATCACCCGGGCCATTGCGGACCAGGCCCGGACCATCCGTATTCCGGTGCACATGGTTGAGACCATCAACAAACTTCTGCGGGTCAGCAGACGTTTGGTGCAAGAGTACGGTCGGGAGCCGACGAGCGAAGAGATCGGCGCTGGCATGGACGTACCGCCCGAGAAGGTGCGCGAGATTCTGAAGATTTCCCAGGAGCCGGTCTCTCTGGAGACACCCATCGGCGAAGAGGAAGACAGCCACCTCGGCGACTTCATTGAGGATCGCAGCACCCTGGCACCGGCCGAGGCGGCTTCCTACCAGCTCTTGAAGGAGCAGGTGGACGATGTGCTGTTCACTCTGAGTGAGCGTGAGGCGCGGGTTTTGCAGCTTCGGTTTGGCCTGGAGGACGGTCGTAGCCGCACGCTGGAAGAGGTTGGGCGCGACTTCGGAGTGACCCGCGAGCGCATCCGCCAGATTGAGGCCAAAGCGCTGCGCAAGCTGCGGCACCCCACACGGTCCAAGAAGCTCCGCGATTTCCTCGAGTAGGAATCGCGCCGGCGACCCGTCAGCAGACGGTCTCAGATGACTTCAACTAGCCCGGCGCCCGAAGGCCAACCCAGCGGCCAACTAGACAGCCAATCAGGCCGCCAGGTCTCTGGCGGTCCGGTAGCGGCCACGAAGCCGAAGGTCGCGGTCGTCTATACGCGGCCGGAAACCGTCTTCGATGACATTGCCCGGGCAATGCGCCTGGCTGAGTACGAGAGCCACCTGGACAAGACGGCGGACACGCTGCTGAAGATAAACATATCCTGGCAGCACTATTACCCGGCCTGCTCAACGACGCCGTGGCAGCTTGAGGGCGTTATAAAGACGCTACAAGCCGACGGGTTCAAGAACCTGATCCCGGCGCACAACGGCACGGTCGTGGTCGACCCGCACGAAGGAGCGACCAACAACAGGCACACCGTGGTCGAGCGCAAGTATGGCCTCGATGCCGTGTACCTGGATGAGCCCCCGACAAAATGGGTCTATTACCAACCG
>CAVOCN010000094.1:0-5704 GCA_963694205.1 Dehalococcoidia bacterium
CAGGCGATTATACAGGCGGGCAATCAGGCCGAAGAGACTCCGGTCAGCCCGGCGTAGGCCTTGCCCAGGCGACGGAGGCCCTCGGCTATCTCGTCGGACTCCGAGAGCGCGAAGCAGAGCCGCACGCAGTTGGTGAACAGGCCCTCGCCGGAGAACGCCGGGCCGGGCCGCAGCGTCACCCCGGCCTCTAGTGCATGGTGTTCCAGTTCGGCGGCATCGACGCCGTCTGGCAATTCAACCCAGAAGTAGTAGCCGCCGCCTGGTACCTGGAAAGTAGCTCCCGGCAGTGCGCTGGCAAGGCCGCTCGCCATCACGGCGACGCGGTCCCTGTATATGCCGCGCAAGCTATCTAGATGCTCGCCGAGCAGGCCCGAGCGAATGGCCACGTCGACTATGGCAGCGGCGAAGTTGTTGTTGCCGCCGGAGAAGTTGGCCCCTGAGTACGTGTAGCGGTCCACCAGCTTCGGTTTGGCCTGCACCCAGCCCAGCTTTATGCCGGGCGCCAGTACCTTCGAGAACGAGCCGAGCGACAAAACCCTGCCGTCTGGCGAGCGATCATACGCGGCTAGCGGAGCGGGAGGCGTGGTGCCATAAGAGAGCAGGTGATACGCCTCGTCAGAAGCCACCATGAAGTCGTGTCGTTCGGCCAGCTCAGCCAGCGCCGCTCGCCGGTCGGCGGGCATCACCGTGCCCATAGGATTGTGGTACGTGGGGATGACGTACACCAGCGTCGGCCTCGGTATTTCGCCGCGTTCCAGCATCGCGCCAGCGGCACGCACATCCATGCCCTGGCCGTCGGTGGGCACGCCGACAATGTTGAGGCGATGGTCGATGAGTACCTGGCGAACCAGGTAGTAGCTGGGCTCCTCCACCCACACCGTGTCACCGGCCCTGGTGAACAGCGTGCATGCCACATCGAGGCCGTGCGAGGCGCCGTAGCCGATGTATAGCTCTTCAGGCTTTACCGGGTCTGTGTAGCAGGGCTGGTCCGACAGGAACCCGGCCAGCGACTCGATAAGCGGGCCGTAGCCCTGGTAGCCGCTGTACTGGAGCGCGGCAATCTCGCCGCTGGCGAATAGCTCGTCGACCGCGGGCTTCAATGTGACGAGAGGGTGCAGCCTTTCCGAAGGGTGTCCCCAGGCGAGGTCGATGACGCCGTCGGACCGCGACAGCATTATCTTGGGGTAGGTGTCGCTCATTTACGACCGCTCGCCGGTCCCATCCCTCTCAATAGGCCTCTAGAGGTGCGCGAGGTACTGGCCCTCAAAGTCACAATCCACCAGGCCCGCGTACGCATCCATTAGCCGCCTTGTCACCGGGGCCGGGATGCCGGTGTGCGTGGGTTTGGTGCCGTTCACCGAAGCCACCGGGACGATGCAGTAGCTCGTGGACGTGACGAATATCTCGTCGGCGGTGTAGGCATCGAAGAGATCAAGATCGGTCTCGTGCATGGGTATCGCAAGCTCGTGCGCCAACTCTATTGCCACACTGCGGCTTATCCCCGCGAGTATGAACTGCTCGCGAGGCGTGTATATCTCTCCGTCCCGAACAATGAAGATGTTGGCGCCCATGCCCTCGCAAAGGTTGCCGTTCACGTCGAGCATCAGGGCGATGCCGTCAGGGTTCTGGGCCTTCACCTCCAGGTCGGCCTGGACGATGTTGACGTAGTTGTGCACTTTCGCCCTGGGGCTCTGGGCTTCCGGTGGCGTGCGCCGAATAGACGGTGTGACCATCTGCATGCCGTCCCTATACAGGGGCGCTCGCTGCTTGAAGGGCAGCGGGAAGCACTCCATCACCACCGTGGGCCCGGATAGCCCGTCCGGCGTGCGCGTGCCCCTGCTCACCCGCTGAGACACCCAGTAGTCTTCGTTTTCGCCCCGCAGCGTGAGGTTGTGTTCCAGCACCTTCATGGTTACGTCGGCCATCTCCTGTTTGGTCATGCCGGGGTCAATCCGCATGTACTTGAGGGACCGGAAGAAGCGGTCGAGGTGTTCGGTGAGGCGGAAAATCTCGCCGTTAAACGTACGGGTGGTGTCGAACACGGCGTCCCCGTAGAGAAATCCAACGTCGTTGATGGATATGCGAGCCTCGCTCTCGGGGACCATCTCGCCGTTAACGTATGCGATGCGCTCGGTGGCCATTTGGTTGCTCCTAGTGCGTAGTGCCTGGGGTGTGTAGTGCCTGAGGGTACTCGGTGCTTGGAGGGGACTATAAGCGAGGCCCGACGCCCCATCAAGCAATGGCGCTTACGCAAAAACGCCGCGCCGCTAAAATAGCGTCATGACGACCGTCGACTACGACATAAGTTCTCACGTGACTCGCTTTTGCCGGGCCCTGCGGGACCACGGCTTCATAGCCGGGCCGTCCGAGAGCGCGGATGCGCTAAGGGCGATGGCCGTCATCGACCTAATGTCGCCGGCCAGCGTCTACTGGGCGCTCAGGGCCGTACTGGTGTCGGCCAGGCACGAGGTGCCTACGTTCGACCTAATGTTCAACCGTTTCTGGGACTTCGACCAACTCCCCGAACGCGAGCCCAGAGACGCAAGCACCGACCTGCCCGGCCGGGCGCGAGTGCGTGCGCCCAGTGGCATTGCGGCTCAGGTGCGCGATGACCCTGACTCGGACGACGTTCTGCTGCAACTGGTGCGGACGGGGGCCAGTAGCAATGAAACCGACCGGGGCTCCGACCTGACCGTGCTGAACTCCGAAAGAGCCGAGCAGGTTTCGCGCGTCGCGGAACGCATCGTGGCTGCCTTGTCCTCCAGGCCAAGTCGCAGGCTGCGGCGTCACCGCAGGCGAGGGTCCGTAGATATGAGGGGAGTGTTGCGCAAGAGCCTCGCCTCCGGAGGCGACCCTCTTTACCTGCCCCGTAGGGCACGCGTCGAGCGCACGCCTCGTCTGATGCTCCTGCTCGACGCCAGCGGGTCCATGGACCGCCGCGCCGGGCTTATGATGGAACTGGCATACGGCATCGCCCGGCACACCCCCCGGGTGGAAACGTTCGTGTTCAGCACTTCTGTGACCCGGGTCACCGGTCTCCTCACCGCGCCGACCTTCGGGGATGCCTTGAAGCGAGTGGGCGACGCGGTAAACCACTGGTCTGGCGGGACCCGCATAGGCGAAGCTCTTGCTCACATCAACAGCAGGTACCCGGCCTTGCAGGACCGGCACACCACGGTGTTTCTCGTCAGCGACGGGTGGGATACTGGTGAGCCAGACCAGCTAGCGCGCCAGCTTCGCCGCATGCGCCGCCGGGTGCGAAAGCTGTTCTGGCTCAACCCGCTGTTGGGTAGCGAGGGCTACGAGCAGGCGACAAGATCTCTCGTAGCGGCCGCCGACCATGTGGACAGGTTCGTGTCCATTCGAGACCTTCAGCAGCTAAAAAAACTGCCCGCTTTAATGCGGCGCTAATAGCCCGGGCCTGCGGGCTCATAACCACACTCCGAAATCATTCTGGGAGAACACCATCCGAATCGTATTCATGGGAACGCCCACATTCGCAATACCGGTGCTTGAGCGACTGCTCGGTGCCGGTCACGAAATCGTCGGCGTCTATACGCAGCCAGACAAGCCCGCCGGACGGGGCAAGAAAATGCAGGCCACGCCAGTAAAGGCCTTTGCCGAAGCGCAGGGGTTACGGGTGCTTCAGCCCGGATCTCTCCAAGGCGCCGTCGCGCAGGCTGAGTTCGCGCGTCTGAAGACGGACGCCGCTGTAGTGGCGGCATACGGGAAGCTGCTGCCCAGGGCCGTGCTGAACGCGCCCCGGCTCGGTTGCCTGAACATCCACCCGTCGCTGCTGCCCAAGCACCGGGGTGCGTCGCCCGTCGCCACTGCGATTTTGCAGGGCGACGAGACGACCGGCGTCACCGTGATGCTGCTAGACGAAGGCCTCGACACGGGCCCGCTGCTGGCCCAGGCAACGACACCTATCGGGTCCGAAGAGGGCACCCCGGCGCTGACCAGGCGCCTGTTCGATATGGGCGCAGACCTGCTAGTCAAAGCGCTGTCGGAACTCAATGCCGGGCAAATAGAACCGCAGCCACAAGATGGCTCGGAAGCGACGCTATCCAAACGGCTGTCCCGCGAAGACGGGCACATCGGCTGGAAGGTGTCAGCCGATGACATCGCCCGCAAGGTGCGCGCCTATCACCCGTGGCCTGGTACGTTCACGGCCTGGGGCGACAAAACGGTAAAGCTGCTTGAAGCTACGGCGACGGCCAGAATAGCCGGGGACACCAGAAAACCGGGCACCGTGACGGTGGCTGACGGGCAAATTGAGGTGTCAACCGGATACGGTTCGCTGACCGTTACTCGGCTCCAACTGGAGGGCCGCAAGGCGGTCTCGGCATCCGAGTTCCTAACCGGGCACGCCGATATTGCCGGGGCCATACTGGGCCAGGCTAGCCCTCAGAAACCTCAGAGTACCGAAAACAGTCCGTGACGTGGTCGTTCACCATGCCGCAGGCTTGCATGAACGCATAGCAGACGGTCGGGCCGACGAAGCGGAACCCTCGCTTTTTCATCGCCTTGCTCATGGCCGTGGCCTCCGGCGTGACCGACGGAATATCCGACATAGCCTTCAATGAATTGTCGATGGGACGGCCATCGACGAAACTCCACAGGTAGTCGGCTAACGACTCGCCTGCCCTGCTCATCTCGGTGATTATCCCGGCGTTGTTGACCGTAGACCGCACCTTGAGACGGTTGCGGATAATGCCAGGGTCGGCCAGTAGCTCGGCTATCTTCGCTTCGTCGTAGCCAGCAACTACCGCAGCGTCGAAGTCACTGAACGCCCGCAGGTACCCGGCGCGCTTGTGCAAAATAGTGCGCCAGCTAAGGCCCGCCTGGGCGCCCTCCAGCGTGATGAATTCGAACAGCGCCCGGTCGTCGCGCTGGGGCACCCCCCACACCTCGTCGTGGTAGGCGACCATCTGCTCATCGTCGGTGGACCAATCGCAACGGGTGATATTGGGCATAAATTAACGGGCCAGGTCGAAGGGCTGGACGCCCTGTTTGAAACAGCCCTCGCGGTGGTCGTTCACCAGTCCGACGGAGCCGATGTAGGCGTACATAATCGTCGGTCCACAGAACTTGAAACCGCGCTTTTTCATGTCGGCACTAAGCTCCTCCGCCGGGGGAGCAACTGCGGGCACCGTCTCGTTGCGAGGCCAGCTATTGAGCCTGGGAGAGCCGCCCAAAAAGCCCCACAGGTAGTCCGTCAAACTGGCAAACTCAGGGGCCATATCCCGAATGGCACGGGCATTGTTAATGATGCCGTTGATCTTGGTGCGGTTGCGGATGATGCCCTCGTCTCCTAGAAGCTCGGCAATTTTGGCGTCTCCGTATTCGGCCACTACAGAGGGCTGGAAGTCGTCGAAGGCTGCCCTGAATGCCTCCCTACGTCGCCAGATTCCCCACCAGTTCAGGCCAGCTTGCATACCGCTGAGCGAAAGGAACTCGAACAGCCGCTGCTCATTACGAGTCGGCGTGCCCCAGTAGCGGTCGTGGTATTCGAGCCGCTCGAAGGTGTCGTACACCTCGTCGTGGCAACGAACTAACCCATCGGGCTCCGGCGTAGAAGAGGGATCAGCAGTCATAGCAACGGATATTAGAGCATGCGGGCTATGTCCGCACGTTCTAGCCCAACCCGGAAAGCCTCGGCTGTAGCGGGTTTTCCTCTTCGACCTCCCTGGGCGTCTCGAAG
>CAVOCN010000095.1:0-5658 GCA_963694205.1 Dehalococcoidia bacterium
AACCCGACCTGGCTAACCAGGTCGTAGGTCTGGCGAAACTGGGCGTCGGTTTCGCCGCAGAAGCCGACTATTACGTCGGTGCTCAGCGTCACCCTTGGGATGCGCTCTCGGATCTGGTCCACTTTGCGCAGGTAGTCGTCTCGTTTGTAACCGCGCCTCATGCGCTCCAGCACTTCGTCGTCCCCGGCCTGGACCGGCAGGTTGATGTGCTCGCAGACCTTTTCGAGGTCGGCTACGGCGTCGATTATGTGCTCGCTCATGTCGTTGGGGTGCGAGGTGAGGAATCGGATGCGTTGCAGACCGTTTACATCGTTAATAGCGGTCAACAAATCACCAAGATCCTGCGCGCCTGGCAGGTCGTGGCCGTAGGAGTCGACGTTCTGGCCAAGCAGGGTGATTTCTTGCACCCCCCTTGCAACTAACATTTCTGCCTCGCGCACCAGCTCGTCTATTGGGCGACTCACTTCCCTACCTCGCCGGTAAGGAATGATGCAAAAAGTGCAGAACTTGTCGCAGCCGTGAATTATGGGCACGTAAGTGGCGACCGCGGGGCGGGCGACTAGTGGCCCCACGCAACCATCTGGATCTACGCCGAGGCGTTCGGCCAGCAGTTCGATTAGGGGTTCGAACTGCTGGGGGCGCATGAACACGTCCACGTAAGGGAAGCGCTTGCGCAGGTCGTCGGTTTTTGGCCCAACCATGCAACCCATTAGGGCCAGGATGCGGTCGGGGTCGCCCTCTCGGGTGGGTTTGAGGCGGGTCAGGTTGCCGATAACCCTGTCCTCAGCACTCTGGCGCACGACGCAGCTGTTCAGGACGATGACGTCGGCGTCGTCCGCCTGTGGTGACGGCAACAGGCCGAGTTGGCCCATAGCGCTCTCAAGGCGTTCGGAATCAGCTTTGTTCATCTGGCAGCCGACCGTCCAGACGTGGTAACTCTTCACTGGTTATAGGTTCAATTTAGAGGTGTATAAAACCCTGGTCGGCGATGCCACGGGGCCGACGCCAATTAATAATCGTTGATGAGCCAATATAGCAAAGAACCATCCACGTTTCAAAGCTGATCTTTGTGAAAAACCACACTATCCGGTTTATAGAAACGCATAACGCTTACCGTAGCGCAATTGGCCACGAATACCTCTAAAGGAAAGCATCGTTCGCTTTCAAAGACCGATGGATTGGTAAAAGTTTCACAATTCCGCGAACCAGGGCTACGCCAGCAAGGCACCAACCCCGGTACGACGCGCTTCCCAGCGATACAGACACCATCGATTGCGAAGCGATGAGGCAAAAAGCCGAAGAGCCCTAGAGCGAGTCCCCGAGCGGAGAGCCGGCAAAAAGCCGAAGAGCCCTAGAGCGAGTCCCCGAGCGGAGAGAACTCTTTGCCGTCTTGCGAGCCTATCCACACTTCCCCACCCTCGAAGTGCTCTTTCTTCCAGATGGGCACGATCTGTTTGATGCGGTCGACCGCGTAGGCCACAGCCTCAAACGCTGCGGCCCGGTGAGCTGCGGAAACAGCGATGACGAGGGAGATCTCGCCGATGTCCACCCTGCCTAGCCTGTGGCCGATGGCGACGCCGCCCAGCTCCCAGCGCTCGGCCATCTCGTCGGCCACACGAGCCAGCATTTTGTCGGCCATTGGACGGTAGCCCTCGTACTCGAGCAGCGTTACGACCCGGCCCGCGTTCTCGTCCCGTGTAGTACCTAAGAACGTGACGACGGCGCCACTTGAACCTCTTCGCACGGGCTCGGTGAAGTCGGCCGGGTCGAGCGTGTCGTCCGTGACAACGACCAGGGGGGGGGCGCCAGCGCCTGGCCCATCTCCCGTAAATGGCGCACCACCCGAAACCGGGGGTATCAGCGCCACCTCGTCGCCGTTGGAGAGCGTGAAGTCGTGCAGGCGGAACTCGTCGTTGACTGCCGCGACGATGCGGCTGGACTCCTGTGGCAGACCGGGGTAGCGGCTCGCCATCTCGGCGGTGAGATCGCCGACGGTGGATTCGTTGACCAGTTCGATCTGAACGGCCGAATTGCCGACCGTCTCCCGGTAGCCGGCAAACAGCAAGACGTTTACTTGCATCAACCGCCCTCTAGTTCCGACGCCACGGCTTTGGCGGCCTTGAGCGCCGCGACACGCTCGGAGTCGTAGCCGAGCAACTCCGTCAAAATCTGATCGGTGTGCTCACCCAGACTTGGGGCGGAACCGACCTGCATGGGCGTGCGGCTGAACTTGATCATCTTGCCGGTCACCCACATGGTCCCGGCTACGGGATCGGGTACCTCTACCATCGCCTCGCGCTCGGCGATGTGAGGGTCGTTTGCCGCTGCCGCCACGTCGTTAATAGGGGCGCACGGCACGCTGTGGGACGACAGGTGCCGGACCGCAGCATCGGTGGTGCGCTGAGCGAACCATGCGGCCAGTTCGGCTTCTAAGACTTCGGCGTTTTCGCGGCGGTCCTGACGAGAGGTGAACCGGGCGTCGTCGACCCATTCGGGCCTGTCCAACGCCGCGCAGAGCCGTTCGAACATGGCCCGGTTGGTGGCGGCGATGAAGGCCCAACCGTCTTGCGTCTGGTACGAGTTGGTCAGACCGGCCCCGTTGCCTTCTCGCACGAATTCCTGTCCGTCTCCGAGATAGGCCGATATAGGGATCTCGTTCACGGTGAACCCGGTGTCTGCCAGGCTGACGTCTATCTGCTGGCCTTCTCCTGAGATTTCACGTTCGCGCAGTGCGGCCAGCGCGCCGATGGTGCCGTGTAGCGCGGTAATACGGTCGATAAGCGGGAAGTTGGTCCGCGCCGGGGGACCGCCGGACATCCCGTTGGTCATCATCATGCCACCAAGGGCCTGGCCGATGGGGTCGAAGCCCACCCGGTCGCTGGATGGCCCGTACTGTCCGTATGCCGAAACGTTGATCATGATGATGCCCTTGTTGAGGCGCTTTAATGCCTCATAGCCGAAGCCCATGCGGGCAATGGTGCCGGGCCTAAAGTTCTGCAAGAAGAAGTCGGATACTTTTACCAGGTCGCGCAGAACTTGTTTGCCTTCGTCTGTACGCAGGTCGATGGCCAGGCTTTTTTTACCGGAGTTGTACTGCACCCAGTAGGCGCTCTGGCCCCGGACCCTGGGTGAGTTCTTGCGGCTCTCGTCGCCGGTCAGCGCCTCGACTTTGATGACCTCGGCGCCCATGCGCGCGAACATAAGGGCGCAGCGCGGACCGGCCTGGTAACGACCCAGGTCGAGGACGCGCAGGCCCGCGAGGGGCCCGCGCTCTCCGCTCACTTCGTTCGCTCTCATGCTCTTCGCGCGAGCGCTCATCGGTGCCCCGCGCGCAGCGCGCTTGTCCGGGTTTCTTCGGCCGAGGCCTCATCGCTCTTGCGATCGACGTTTGCCATTAACTATCCTTGCCTTTTCGAGACAGGAAGTCTTTGAAGCCTTCCATTACGGGTGTTGGCTTTAACACCCCTTCGCGGGCGTGTAGTTCGGTTTCGTACATTTCCTGCCACCCGGCACCTACGCCGCTCATTAGTAGCGCCTTGATGCCGATGACCATGCGCGGATCGTTGGCTGCTATCTGCCTGGCGATTTCGTTGGCGGAGTCCATCAGCCGGTCGCAGGGGACGAGGTGGTTGAGCAGGCCCATGCGAAAGGCCTCTTTGGCCTCCACAGTGCGGGCGGTGAACAAAAGCTCTTTGGCGACCGGCCAACCCACCTGCATGGGCAACGACCATGTCGCATTGACGCGCCCGTAAGATGCTGCGAGGAATCGAAAGCTACTGTGCTCGCAGCCGACGCGAATGTCGAAGCTGGATGCCATGACAGCGCCGCCCCCGTAAGCGAGGCCGTTGATGGCGCCGATGGTGGGCTTGCTCATGGCGGCGAGGTGCCAGGCCCGGCGCTCCTGATCGAGGGTCTTGGGCGGAAGGCCAGAGTCGTCTTTCGGGCCCTTTGCCATTTCGTGGATGTCCGCACCGGCAGAGAACGCTCTCTCCCCACTGCCGGTGAAGACGATGGCCCGGACGGCGTCGTCTTCGTCCAGAGCAGTGACGGCCGCGTCGAGTTCCGCGTACAGTTCTTCGCTCAGGGCGTTGAGCACATCTGGCCGATTCAGGGTCACGGTAGCGACGCCTTCGTCGAGATTCACGTTTATTGTGTTGTAGTTCAAGCGAGCCTCCGGTCGGGCAATTATAATGGCGAGCCAAATTCGCCTGACAGTTGGCAGTGAACAAATAACGGTTATTAAGGGGGGTCGAAGGTGGCCACAGACGCAGACAAGGTTAAGGAATCGGAGATAGCAGTCCACTGGCAGGAGGAGGAACTTATTCCGCCTCTGCCCGGCTTTATTGCCCAGGCGAACATGGCCGACCCGGCCGCTTTCGAACGGTTCAGCCCCGAGAACTGGCCGGACAGCTTCCGCGAGTACGCCGATCTGCTCGACTGGGACCAGTACTGGCATACGACCGTCGATACCTCGAATCCGCCGTTCTATAACTGGTGGGTGGGCGGCAAGCTGAACGCTTCGTACAACTGCGTGGACAGACACCTGGAGAAACATCGCAATAAAGCTGCGCTCATCTTCGTGCCAGAACCTGAAGAAGAAGAGAACCAGGCGATCACCTACCAGGAACTGTGGGTACGCGTGAATGAGTTTGCGGCAGTGCTGAAAGACGCAGGCCTGGAGGCTGGCGACCGGGTGACGCTGCACATGCCCATGGTGCCGGAGCTACCGGTGACGATGCTGGCGTGCGCGCGGCTGGGGATCGTGCACTCGCAAGTGTTCGGCGGCTTTTCAGGCGTGGCATGCGGAGACCGCATCGTGGACTCGGAGTCCAAGCTACTAATAACTTCAGACGCGTACTGGCGCGGCGGCAAGCTGATCGACCACAAGGGCAAGGCCGATATCGCAGTCGAGCACGCGGCCAAAGAGGGGCAGCCGATAGACAAGGTTCTTGTGTGGAAGCGGTACCCAGACAAGTTCAGTTCCGAGACACCGATGGTCGATGGCCGCGACTACTTCGTCGATGACTTGCTCGCCGAGCACAAGGGCGAGCGGGTGGCCCCGGTGTCGCTGCCGTCAGAAGCGCCGCTTTTCATCATGTATACATCGGGTACGACGGCCAAGCCCAAGGGGTGTCAGCACTCTACAGGCGGCTATTTGTCTTATGCGGCCGGTACCAGCAAGTACTACCAGGACATTCACCCCGAGGACGTGTACTGGTGCATGGCCGACATTGGCTGGATAACCGGCCACTCGTACATCGTCTACGGGCCGCTTTCGCTTGGTGCCACCAGTGTGGTTTTCGAAGGCGCGCCCAACTTCCCCGACGCGGGCAGGCCCTGGCGCATTGCTGAGCAGCTTGGGGTGAACATTTTCCACACGGCTCCGACGGCTATACGCATGCTGCGCAAGATAGGACCGGACGAGCCCGCCAAGTACGACTTCCACTTCAAGCACATGACCACGGTGGGTGAGCCCATTGAGCCGGAGGTGTGGCGCTGGTACTACGAAAAAATTGGCAAGGGCGAGGCGGTGATTGTGGACACCTGGTGGCAGACCGAGACAGGTGGTTTCATTGGCACCACCCTGCCAGCCCTCCAGGGCATGAAGCCTGGTAGCTGTGGACCGGGCGCGCTTGGCATTCAGGCGGTGGTATTAAA
>CAVOCN010000096.1:0-5647 GCA_963694205.1 Dehalococcoidia bacterium
GAAGTCTTTGTCAATAATGGCCGCGTCCTGCGGGTCCGGCTCTTCGCCGAAGAGCATATACAGGAAGTTGGCCGCGTGGCTCAGGTCAGACCTGGGTGCGACCGGCTCTTTACCCTGCACAATTCGGGCGTGCGCCGCGACCACCGTAGGTACCATAGCGGTCAGCGCAATACCCTTACGAATGGTCGCTTCGGTGGAAATGTCCGAGGCTTCGGCATCGGGACCAGAGCTGGCCGAAATGGCGGTTCTCAGCACGTCCATGGGGTGAGCCGAAACGGTCAGGCGAATAATTTCTAGCAAGTCACTGGACACTTGCCGGTTGGCCCGCAACTTGCCATCGAACTCCGCCAATTGGGAACTGTTTGGCAACTCGCCGTTGAGGAGCAGATAGGCCGTTTCCTCAAAGCTCGAGTTCTGAGCCAGGTCGTTAATGTTAAAGCCGCGGTAAAGGAGTTTGCCCTCCTTACCGTCAATGAAGCTGGAATGAGTCCTGTCGATGTAGACGTCCCTGAGGCCTCGCCTAATCTCGACTTTCTTCTCCCCGGTCATGGGCTCCTTTCCGAGCCACAGCGACTACCAAAGTGAGTCAGGTCAACCCGACCGACACAGCAGTTCGTCGAAGTGCTGGACTGAACTAAGAGGGTTCGAGGCCGCTTGCCGGCCTGCAATGAAGGGCTCATAGAGCCTGTCCGAAACTGGCTCACGGACCCCACCATCCTAACATCGCTATGCGATGGAGTCAAGATCACCATTCGGCTTAAATGCCTGTGGCACGCGGTAAACGAGTGGAGTGCCCCGTCTTGGCGGGCTATATGAACGAACACAAATTGAACCGTTATTTCTTTCACAAGCCGTTGACGACGCCCATACCCATACATACAATAACGGCGGTTTGAGAAACCCCCTTTTCGGTCGCTGCAAAGTGCCCGGTCAAGTCAGGTGGCGTTATCAATGGAGCGCAATAGAGTCTCAATGGCGACCGGTTCCACACAGGTCCCTGAAGTAGTCGTGCTGCGTCTGCCCCTCTATGTGAGAGCGCTGACGCAGATGCGCGACGACGGCACGTCGGTTGTCAGTTCACAGCAGCTGGGCTCCCGCCTGCAGATGACGCCCGCGCAGATCCGCAAAGACCTGAGCTACTTCGGCCGGTTCGGCAAACAGGGCCGCGGCTACAACGTGGAATTCCTACTGCAAGAGTTGGGCCAAATCCTCGGCCTCGACCGGCGCTGGCCCGCCTGCCTCGTTGGCGTCGGGCGGCTGGGCAGAGCCATCATCAACTACCCCGGCTTCGCCCCCGAAGGCTTCCACATTCTGGCGGCTTTCGATAGCGACGACGAGCATGTCGGTGACAAAGTCGGCGACCTCGATGTCAGGCCCATGGCACTCTTAAAGGACACGCTCAAACGAGAGCGCATCGCCATCGCCATCGTGGCGGTCCCGGCGCACGAAGCACAGAGCGTCATAGACGACCTCGTCGAGTGCGACGTCAAGGGAATACTGAACTACGCGCCAGTGGCCCCACAGGTGCCAATGAGCGTGGTTTTGCGCAACATCGACCCGGTGCTCTCCCTCCAGTCCATGACCTACTACCTGCTCGACGAGGACTACGAAATCTAGGCGACCAACCTCAGTGGCACTCGGCTAACGAACCGTAAATGCGAAGGGCCCGCCAGTTGGCGGGCCCTTTTTAGTGGCTTCAATTCGGCGGATGAACTGCGACTACTTCTGTGAAGCGGCCTCGCCCCGTGCGGTCCGGCGGCGTCTGCGGCCTGCCACGGCTATCCGGGCACGCGAGCGGTGCATGGCCGCCACGGCTCGCGCCAGGTCCATCTGGGTGTCGGCTGACGCCACTCCCTCTTCGGCCCTCTTGAGGGCAGCTTCGGCGCGCTCAACGTCAATGTCATCCGCCTGCTCGGCGGTGTCTGCCAGGACCGTTACGTGGCCGCCTATGACTTCCAAAAAGCCACCCGACACCACAATGGCGGTCTGGTCCCCGTCTCTCGTCACCCGTAGCTCGCCTGGCGCGAGTGACGTCAGCAGCGGGGCATGGCTGGGCAAAATGCCCAACTCACCGGCGGTTCCCGGCGCAACGACGCTCTGCACCTCTTCGGAATACATGAGGCGCTCGGCGGTCACTATGTCCAGTTGAAGGTTGGCCAACGAACTACTTCTCCATCGCCTTCATCTTCTCAGCCTTCTCAACGGCCTCGTCGATGGTCCCGACCATGTACAACGCCTGCTCCGGCAAAGCATCGTGCTTGCCTTCGAGAATTTCCTTAAACCCGCGTACCGTCTCGCGAACTGGCACGTAGCGGCCCTCCTGGCCAGTGAAGGCCTCAGCCACGAACATGGGCTGGGAGAGGAACCTCTGAATTTTGCGAGCCCGGGCAACGGTCTGGCGGTCCTCTTCAGACAGCTCCTCGATGCCGAGAATGGCGATGATGTCCTGCAAGTCACGGTAGCGCTGCAGCACCTGCTGCACGCCCCGAGCCACATCGTAGTGCTCCTGCCCGACCACGCCAGGCTCCATGATGCGGGAGTTGGAAGTCAGGGGGTCCACCGCCGGGTACAGACCCTGCTCGGCAATTGACCGCTCCAACGCAACAACAGCGTCAAGGTGACCAAACGTGGTGACAATACCGGGGTCGGTGTAGTCGTCCGCCGGTACGTAAATGGCCTGGAAAGATGTGATCGACCCGTCTTTGGCCGAGGTAATTCGCTCTTCCAGGTCGCCCATCTCGGTGCCGAGCGTCGGCTGGTAGCCAACGGCGGACGGCATGCGTCCCAGCAGCGCCGAGACCTCCATGCCGGCCAGGATGTAACGGTAAATATTGTCGACGAACAGCAGCACGTCCTGGTTGCGCTCTTCCTTGAAGAACTCGGCCATGGTCAGCCCTGTGAGCGCCACCCGGGCTCGAATGCCGGGCGGCTCGTTCATCTGGCCGAACACCAGCACCGTGCTCTTAAGAACGCCGGACTCCTGCATTTCGCGCCACAGGTCATTGCCCTCGCGGGAGCGCTCACCAACACCTGCAAACACCGAGACACCCTGGTGCTCGGTACCAATGTTGCGAATAAGCTCCTGGATGATGACGGTCTTACCGACCCCGGCACCGCCGTACAGGCCTATCTTGCCGCCCTTGGTAAACGGCGTTACCAGGTCCATGACCTTTACGCCCGTCTCCAGAACTTCAATCTTCGTGGACTGCTCATCAAAAGCAGGGGGCGGTCGGTGAATGGGCCAGTTGTCTGAGCCCTTGACCGGGTCGAGTCCGTCAAGCGGTTCTCCCAGCGTGTTGAACAGGCGACCGAGCGTCTCCTCGCCCACCGGAACCGAGATCGGCTGACCCGTGTCAGACACCTCCGCACCGCGTTTGAGGCCCTCTGTGGGTCCGAGTGCCAGACAGCGCACCCAGTTATTTCCCACATGCTGCTCGACCTCTAGTACGAGTCGCTTGTCCGCCAGCGTCGTCTCCAGGGCGTTGTATATGGTCGGCATAGCGTCGTGCGGGAACTCCACGTCCACGACGGTGCCAATCACCTGGGTCACCTTACCGTTAGCCATTGCTTTCTCCTAAACCGGTCCTGTTTTGAACCGGCGTTGTCTACTGTCTCGAGGCTTTACGCCCCGACCGCCGCCGCGCCGCCCACTATGTCGAGCAGCTCTGCGGTGATTGACTCCTGCCTGATCTTGTTCATTTCCAGGGTCAGGTCGGCTTTCATTTCTATAGCGTTGTCGGTCGCACCCCTCATCGCCACCATGCGAGCGCTCTGCTCGCTGGCCAGCGACTCCAAAAGTGCGTGATAAATCTGCATCTCTATATACCGGGGCAGCAAATCCGACAGCACCTGCTCGGCGCTGGGTTCGAAGATGTACCCAACCGTATCCTTCGGGTCCAGTTCGGCTGGGACCACGGGCAGTAGCGGCAGTACCGTCGGGCGCTGCACGGTCGTGTTCACAAAGTGGGCGTAGACCAGGTACACCGCGTCCACCCGTTCATTCTCATAGTCGTCCATGACGATATGAGCGATGGGCCCACCGTCGGCGACCGTGGGTCGGTCTCCCATATCGGTGAAGGACGCCTTGAGGTTGCCGGTCCTGGCGAAAAAGTCGCGGGCCTTCTTGCCAACCGCAACCACGTCCGCTTCCAGGTCAAGGTCCAGCAGGTGCTGGGCGGCATGACGGTTCACCGCCGTGTTCATGCCTCCGGTGAGACCCCGGTCGGGCGTCACAACGATGACCTGCACCCGGCGCCGCTGCCGTGTCACGAGAAGAGGGTGCATATCGTCGGGGTCTTGCGGCTGTGCCGCGAGGTCCGACAGTAGCGCCAGCATCCTCTCGGCATACGGCCGCGTCTGCAGGGCCATCTCCTGTGCTCGCCGCATCTTCGAGGCGGCAATCATAGACATAGCCTTGGTAATTTTGGCCGTGTTGTCGACGCTTGTTACGCGCCGCTTTATTTGGCGTACAGATGCCATTGGTTAGCTTGCCTTAACTCCCGGGTTAACTGAGCGCGACCGTCTTTTTGAACTCGGCCAGGGCCTTGTCCAACTTTTCAGCGAGATCGTCGCCTACTGCCTGCGTCTCGTTAATACCGGCCACAATTTCAGGGTGGCTGGACGCGAGGTAGCCGTGCAAGGCCGCCTCCGCTTCGCCGATCTTCTCTATGGCCACATCGTCGAGGTAGCCCTTGGAAAGCGCGTACATCACCGAGACCTGGTCACCCAGCGACAGGGGCTTGTTCTGGCCCTGTTTGAGAATCTCCACAGCCCTCTGGCCTCTCCCCAACTGCGCTCTGGTCGCAGCGTCGAGGTCTTCAGTGCCGAACTGGGCGAAAGTCGCCAGTTCACGGTACTGGGCCAGCTCAAGGCGCAGGCCGCCAGCCACCGACCGCATGGCCTTGGTCTGAGCCGCGCCGCCAACACGTGACACCGAAAGACCGGCGTTGACCGCCGGGCGAATACCCGAGTTGAACAGTTCAGGCTCCAGATATATCTGGCCATCCGTAATGGAAATTACATTTGTGGGCACGTAGGCCGAAACGTCGCCAGCGAGCGTCTCAATAATGGGGAGCGCCGTAAGCGATCCACCGCCGTGCGCATCGTCGAGCTTGGCAGAGCGCTCCAGCAGTCGGCTGTGCAGGTAAAACACGTCGCCGGGGTAGGCCTCACGACCAGGAGGGCGCCGCAGGAGCAGCGACATCTGCCGGTAGGCCCAGGCGTGCTTGGAAAGGTCGTCGTAGACAATCAGGGCCTCTTTGCCCTGCTTCATGAAGTACTCGGCCATGGCGCAACCGGCGTAGGGTGCCAGGTACTGCATAGCTGCCGGGTCGGCTGCGTTAGCCGCGACGATGATGGTGTGCTCCATCGCCCCGTGCTCTTCCAGCATGCCCAGGGTCTGGGCGACCTTGCTCGCCTTCTGGCCAATGGCGACGTACACGCAAACGAGGTCGCCGCCTTTCTGGTTGATGATGGTGTCGATGGCGATCATCGACTTGCCCGTAGAACGGTCGCCGATAATCAGCTCACGCTGGCCTCGGCCGATGGGAATCATGGCGTCGATGGCCTTGATGCCAGTCTGCACCGGGCTATTGACCGACTTACGGGAAGCAACGTCGGGGGCCACGATCTCCGCGGGCATGGTCTC
>CAVOCN010000097.1:0-5630 GCA_963694205.1 Dehalococcoidia bacterium
TTGACGAACTCCCGAAACGCCTCTATTTCGCTATCGAAAGATGTGACGAACGAGTGAGCCATCGTCCCCGCAGCCGGAATGCCGTAGTGCTCGGCCGCCTGCACATTACTGGTGGCCCCGAAGCCCGCGAGGTACCCGACTCTGGCCATCTTAAGAGCCGCGTCGGTGCCGTGCGTCCTGCGTGCTCCGAAGTCGACTACTGATCGGCCGCGAGCGGCCATCACCACGCGTGCCGCTTTAGACGCCAGCGTGGTCTGAACGTTGACCTGGTTTAGCAGGTAGGTTTCGGCCAACTGCGCCTCGATGACAGGCCCGGTGACTTCCAATAGCGGCTGTTGAGGGAAGCATGGCGTTCCCTCTGGCATTGCCCGCACAGAGCCGGTGAACCGCAGGTTGGCAAGGAAATCGAGGAACGCGGGTGTGAAGTCCTCCCGACGTTCCAAAAAGCCCAGTAGCTCCGGGTCGGCTTTGAGACCGGCGAGAAAGTCCAGAGCGTCCTCAAGACCGGCGAAGACCATGTAGCCGCGTTCAGGTGGCAGGGTCCGGAAGTAGAGGCTAAACGTGGCCGATGCTGTGCGGCCAGAACGCCAGTAGGCCTGTGCCATGGTTAGCTGGTACAGGTCTACTAGCATTCTCGCCGCTTTCTCTAGATCCTCTAAAAGTCCTGGGGGGCGGTCTCGGGTTTAGCCGCGCGCCGCCTTTACCTTGTCGAGCGTGACCGGCGGCAGCGGGAAGATCCAGCCCCGGTTACTTATGATTTCGGACGCTAGCGACTGAGGTATGGCGATTATCATTTCCGGCTCAATGGAGAACCGGCCGTCGAAGCCGCCCATCGCGCTGCGGGCGTGCACGCCGCTGTAGCCCCCGGCGTCGACTCCGCCGTCGGCGAACGAGCCCTTGCCGCCGCCGAAGACCGACTGCCATCGGAACGAGTAGCCGTTGGTTACCAGCGGCGCACCGGCGAAGGAACCGCCGCCTGGCGAGACCACCATGCCCAGCGCCTTGACGGTGTACAGCACGTCGTTGAGGTCGCCCTCACCGCCGCAGCTCAGCGCCCAGTGCAGCGCCCGAACGTGCGTGTCGGCGGCGAACTGGCCGCCGTCGAAGCCGTGCTGAATGCGATCGGCGTCGTCGTTCATCGGGTAGTCACCGCCGATGGTGCCGGACAGGTAGACAAGTCCGCTCTCCTGCACGATGGCCTTGGCTATCGGCGAACCGGCCAGGGAGACCACGTTCTCATCGAACGATCCCAGGTCAATGCCCAGCTCTTTCACCCTGTCGTAAACGTTGAAATCTCGTCTGAGCTCGCTCGGTATCGCTGCCCCGTCGTAGTGCTTTCCCATGAACCTGTCCTCTCTGTACTTTGTTGAGGTGGTCGCCCAGTGGTCAACCAATGGCCATGTGGGCGGCGGCACGGATGGTACCAGAATCGTGTCAGTTAATACCGCAAGTTATACTTGGACGCTATCGAAGAAAAACACTGGAATCGGCGTGCAGAAATACGATCTCTAATACGGCTTGCCGCTCTCTTTCCAGCGTGCGGGAGTACTGTTCTTGCGCCGGGTCGTCGTCCTCTAGCTTGTGTGGGCACGGTTCTCGGCGTTCTTCTTGAGGGCACAGGTGCAGGTCGGCTGCCCGCTCCCAGAACCCGCACATTTTCAGGGGAAAAAACAGCGTTTCGGCCGCGGTGCGCAGGTCGGCCATTATTTCGCTGGCCCGGAACTCGGTGTCCCCGGTGAACTCTAGTTTGACTGTTTTCATGCTCTCCGCCGGGCTCGTCAGGGCTTCTTCGCTTGGGCGCTCATCGCTTTGGGAAATGGTCGTGACCGCTCATTAGGGTTGTTAGTGGTGAGCCGTTCTTGTCGAGGACTGTGACCTGGGGTTCGCCTGCCACAATTTCGCCGATTGGGGTGATGGCGGGGTTCATGGCAAGTGCCGCCTCGACCACTTCGGCCGGGGCTGTGAACAGCAACTGGTAGCCCTCGCCGCCGCCCAGTGCCAGTTCAGGCCAGTCGTCTGGGAACACGGCCTTCAATTCGGGCTCGACTGGCAGGTCTGCCAGTTGGATGGCCGCCGCTGCGTTACTCGCTCGGCACACCCGGCCCAGGTCGGCTGCCAGGCCGTCGCTAATGTCGACGGCGCACCCGACGCCGTTCGTTGCCAGCCACACGCCCGTTGCCACGCTCGGCTCCGGTCGCCGATGGGCGTCTATGAGGGCCTTTGCGGGCCCACTAGGGCTTGCGCCGGACATGAGTAGTCTCAGGCCGCCCGCCGAGCCTCCCAGCGGGCCGGTGACTGCGATTAAGTCGCCCGGCTTCGCGCCAGACCGGGTCATGGGCAGGGTAGATGAATGACCAACAGGGGACTCAGAACCCACCATAGCCACCGAGATGAACATAGTCGCCGACCGCACCACGTCGCCGCCGACGATGCGCCCGCCGAAGCCGGAGCAGGCCTGCGCCATGCCCACGTACACCTCGTCTAGTAGGCTCCCGGTTTCGTTGCCGGTGAGCCCCAGAGTGACCGTGGAATAGGCGGGCCGGAACCCCATGGCGGCAATGTCACTCTGGGCGCTAACCATCGAGCGCCAGCCAACGTCAGCGGGCGTTGAATAAGAAAGGTCGAAGTGCGACCCGGCGACCATGGCGTCACAGGTGAATACGGTCGTCCCGGCCGGTCCCTCCCAGGCCGCAGCGTCGTCGCCGTTGCCAACAATGAGGTCGAGTCGGAATGCCGACTCGGGCTCGGGCTCGGGCTCGAAGTTGGCTTCAAAAACGGCCGTCAGCCTGTCGATGAGGCCGAACTCGCCCAACTCGGCGACCGTCTTGTCGTTAGGGGGCATGCCTGAATCGATCACGGGGGCTCAGGCGACGCTTCGACTACGGTGCTGGCGAAAGATGCAGTCGTTCATTACCACCAGCAACCCGGCCAAACGGGCGACCCCGGCTGCGTCGTCGTTAATGACGCCGTCCTGCATCCACACGTACTTCGCCTTAATCGCTATTGCCTGTTCTACGACCGGACCGACGAACTCGGACCGGCGAAATATGTCTACCAGGTCGACGGACTCTGGGACCGAGGCCAGGTCGGGGTAAGCTCTCTCCCCCAAAATCTCGTCCGGGCCTGCGTTGGGGTTAACGGGGATTATGCGATAGCCCTGGCGCTGGAGATAGGCGGCCACGCCGTGGCTGGGTCGGTTGGGGTTGGGCGACAGGCCCACGACCGCGATGGTGGCGGTGCCGTCGAGTATCCGGCCAATAGTGTCGTGGGCTTCGGTCATAGCACCATTATGGGGCCTAAGTTTCGCCACGAAGCCAGCAGCGTATCGGTGCGGCTTACGGCCACAGCGAACTGAAGAGAGGGGAAGTGTGGTGGGCCAACCTGGACTCGAACCAGGGACCTCAGTCTTATCAGGACTGCGCTCTAACCAACTGAGCTATTGGCCCGTAGAGCGGGCCGCCACGGTGGGACCCAGAATTCGAGTATATCGACGGGCGTTCTAGGGTGTCAACGCAGTGAGACGGCAGATAGGACCGCCGATGCGATAGCAGCAAGGCCCGTGCGCCGTACCGGTGCCTGGGGTGCCGTGCGTGCCAACCGGGCAGCCGCCAGGGGAGCAGTTGAGGGAGCAGTTGAGGGAGCGATAGGCGAGAAGGCCGAGATGGCCAGCTGGTAGCGGTGCTCGCGGCCCCTCTCCTTAACGAACGTGGCGAAGGCTATGGCGACGGACGCAAAGATAACCCCGTTCACAATCGCCAGTTCAACGAACATGAGGTTCGCGACGGCGATGAGCACGAAGAGTGTTGTTAACCGGATTATCAAACTTCCCAACGGTGCCTCCACAACACCCATTCGGGACCTCCACGGGGTCACAATAGGTGCTAGCCACAGTGTCTGGGTGACGGCCACAGTATAGGGGCACGAGCAGGCATCCGACTAACTCGCTCTAGTTATGGAATTGATAACTACAAGTTATGGAACAGGGGGCATGCGTTGGGGGCTATGCGGCACGAGAGGGCGAGGAGGGGGCGAGGGAGCGGGGAGTTGAGGGGGCGAGTTGAGCGGCCCGGAGCACCGCTGGTAAGATTGCGTTGCAGCGGCCCATTCCCTAGATGGAGAGGGCCGTCTGGCCGTGCGGCGCAAAAGGGGCGCCTACGGGGGTGCGAAGTGGCGCAAAATGGGCGGGTGTAACTCAGTGGTAGAGTATCTGCTTCCCAAGCAGAAGGTCGTGAGTTCGAATCTCATCACCCGCTCCACTCATCTTTTCCGGCCTGGCACGTTATTAAGATCGGGTCGGGTACTCTAGCTCTCGATCTCGCCCTTACTAACACTGGCATTGGCCAAGCCCGGTGCCCGATTATCACGAACCCGCGATGACACAGGAGCCCCTCACCTGAACACACGTTATTTGGCCACCGTCGCAGTTATGTTCGCCGCCGTCGTTCTGGTTGCCGCCGCAGCATGCGGCGGGGGCGACGACGACGTTGAGTCGGACCCGACGCAGCAAGCGCAGGACACGCCGGTTGCGACGCCGGCACAGACGCTGGATGTCGAGCCCGACACGGAGTCGTTCCCCGCTCCAATTCGGGACATCACCATTGAGTTTGAGGGCGACCCTCCCACCTATTCGGTCTTCGTACTGTCGGCCCAGACGACCGACTGCGAGGAGTTCGAGGGGCTGGGGGAGATGGTGCGTGACGGCCTGTTTGTCCGTATTGAGGTCACCAACACCCGCCTTACCGAGCCGGGCAGGCAGTGCTTCGAGGTGCTGGAAACGCGACAGTCGCGCATAGACATGGGCTCTGCGTACACTCCCGGCGAGACCTACACCGTGGTTGTGAACGGCTTCCCCGAAAGCTTCACCGTACCGGGCGGGCCGCCCACGCCGGTGCCCGCCACGCCCGTGCCCACGCCGACTCCGACGCCGCTGGGCCCGGTGACGGTCGAGCGGGTCACCGTGCTGTTGCAGGAGGTCGCAACTACCGGCATGGCCAGCTTCCAGGCTCTGGTGCTCACAAAGGACCGCGAGTTCGCCGAGGGTGCGACCGCTTCGGCGTCCCTGTCGGGCCCGGTGGGTTCTGAAAACTTGCAGTCGCTGCTGCTGGACGTGGTGACCGACGCCAACGGCATTGCCGACTTCCGTTTCCTCATTGAAGAGAGCGGCATCTATGTATTCACCGTCGAGTTCATAGTCGGTTCCGGTGCCGTCTTCGACAGCGGGGCGAGCAATCAGCCGTTCGCCATCACCGAGATCGAACTGCCCTGATACACCGGCTTGTGGGGAGGCGCGAACTTTGATTAGGGTGCCAACTGAAAAGGGGATGACGAGATGATTGCCGACCTTACCGGGAAAGTAGCCGTCGTTACGGGAGGCGCCAGCGGCATAGGCTCGGGCATCTGCACGGTGCTGGCCGAGCAGGGCGCCCTGGTGACGGTCGCCGACATCGATCTGCAAGGCGCCGAACAGGTCGCATCGGCGCTGCCAGACGGACGAGGGTCGGCCATCCGGCTGGACGTTACCGACCAGGGCTCTGTGGATAGTCTCGTACAGACGCTGACAAGCGATGACGGTCGCATCGACATTCTCGTGAACAACGCCGGTGTCATAGGCGCGCCCGGCTGGTGGGAGC
>CAVOCN010000098.1:0-5605 GCA_963694205.1 Dehalococcoidia bacterium
AGCTGGTTGCGGTCGAAATAGCTCACCGTCATCAGGTTGTTGGCGTTATCGTCAGCCAGCCCGTCGTCGTTCGAGTCGGCCGGCGCCGTCAGGTTGACCGGCTCACCTTTCACCGCGACAGTGACGTTAAATATTAATTGGGTGTACTGGCCCGCACCTAGAATGAAGTCCAGGTTTATGGTGACGTCGCCGCCTGAAGACAGGTCGCTTTCAACCTCCAGTCCGACGCAGCGGACAAGGTCCTTATTCGCGTTGGCAACGGGTGTAACGCCGTCGGCCTCATTTATCGCGGCCGTCACCAGCGTCCAGGCGTTGGCGGCTAGCGCAGGAACATCGACGTGCGCTTCGGGCGAACCACAGCCCGTGTTTTCATCCAGGACTACTTCAATTTGGCCAGCGGACGTGCTGGTCGATGACTTCACCCAGAACTTGAGCTGAGTCTGGTTCGTCAGGTCCAGGCCCGTAACATTGTCCTCGTAGGCCATCAGACCGGTCGTGGCTGCGGTCTGGACAATTATGTCCGCGCTGCCTGCGCCCCTCTTCCTGTCCGCTGTGTCTACGGTCGATGTGACCGTTGAAGTGGCGGCCGTCCATGCCGTATCGCCAGACGACACAATGTCCCTGGTGAGGCCGTAACCCACCATTCCGCCGGAGGGCACCAGCGTGGAGCGAGCTTCTGCCAGGCCTGCGAATACTGTCTCTTTGCTTCTCTCAGCCGAGAAGATACCGGTAGAAAGCAACGTGAATGCAAATACAGATGCTACGACCACGAAGGCGATCAGGATGATCGCTGTCTCTAGGCCAGTGACTCCGGTCTGGTCGGCCTTGAGCGCAGCGAGACGTAGTGAAAGTGCGGGCTTGGCTGTGCTTTTTGCGGTCATAGCATTCATTCAATCTGTTTAGCGGGTTTCAGACTTCCGTGTCAGCGCCCAACAGTGCTAGGTGCACGCCCACCGCAGTGGTCGGTGTGTCCGTCAGCATGGGCTATCAATCCAGCGTCATCGCTCTAGTTTTGCCTCATCAGTCCAGGGTCATCACGGGGTCGATCGTGAACGGTGTAATTCGACGCAGAGTCAGGGCGCTGCCCTGGGCTGGCTTAAGTTCCAGGGAAAAGATTTCGTCGTTGGTCAGCGGGGTGCCGTCGGCCAACCCCTGGAGAAATACCGTTATTTCGGCCCGTTCGCCCACTTCAAGCAGGCCGTCTTCATCGTCTACCCCCAGAAAGACGGCGCTCCAAAACAGGTCACGAGTCGACTGGTTGCGGTCGTAATAGCTGACGACAAACGCGTGGCCGCCATCAGGGTCGGCCAGCCCATTCCCATCAGAATCGACCGGAGGGGCAAGGTCGATCGGTTCACCCTCGGTGGGCGCGGTTATGTCGAACACCAGCCTCGTTATCTCCCCGGCTCCCGCCAGTTCGTCCAGGTGGATGGTCACGTCATCGAGAGTAGTCAGGTCGCTTCTAATGCCCAGCCCAATGCATGTGACGGCATCTTTGCTCGAATTGCTGGCAGAGACAACGCCGTCTGAGAGGGTTATTGCGGCAGTGACGAGGGTCCAGTCATCCGCAGGGAGCGCTGGCAGGAAAGCATGAGCGTCAGGAGACTCGCACCCGGGGTCTTCGTCGAGCACTATCTCTAGCTGGCCTTCGGCGGTAGTGGTGGTTGAGCGGACCCATAGCCGTAGCTGGGTCTGGTCGCTAAGGTCTACTACCCCGGCCCGGTTCTCGAATGCAACGAGACCGGTGTTGAACGCTTTTCGCACGAATAGCTCAGCGCTGCCGGCCCCTCGCTTTCGCTCAACCCTCGCAACCGTTGAGGACACGGCAGACGGCTTTGCGGCAGTCCACGGCGTGTCCCCTGTGGCCAGGATTTCGGCAGTTACCCCGTGGCCGATCATCCCAGAAGTTCGTCCAAGAATGCTCGAGGCCTCGTTCAGGCCCAGGTGGACGGTTTCTTCAGTCTGCTCGTTGGACGAAAAACTAAAGCCGATAAGCACGTAAGCGAATATGGACCCCGCGATGATGAACACCGTGAGGATGACCGCGGTCTGGGGGCCGTTGAAACCCGACTGGTCAGCCGCCAAACGGGCTGCGAGTTTCCATATAAGACCGCCACGCACATTTCTGCCAGCCTCAGCGATACCCTTCATTGAACAATACGTCGGGTGCGTGCGCCTACTCTAGCGTCATTACAGGGTCAATGGACTTGGGAGTCCGGCGTTGCACGGTGAGCACGCTACCCTCGGCTGGTTTGATCTCAAGGGTGAATACCTCGTCGGTGGAAAGTGGAGTGGCGTCGTCCAGCGCGGCGAGAAGGATGGTTATCTCGGCCCGCTCCCCCGCTTCGAGCAAGAGGTCACCGTCGTTGCTTCCCAAAAAGATCCCGGTCCAAACCAGGTCGCGTACGAGCTGGTTGCGGTCGAAATAACTCACAATGAGGGTGTGCTCGCTGTCGGCGTCGCCAAGGCCGTCTCCGTCCGCGTCGGAGGGGTCTAGTACGAATACTGGCTCGTTATCTAACACCCCGGCAACGTTGAACACGAGCTTGGTTATCTCACCTGCTCCCACTAGCTGATCGAGGTTGATGTTCACGTCCCCGGAGGTAGACAGGTCACTTTTTACGTCCAGGCCGACGCAAACAATCTGATCTTTGTTCTGGTTGGCGACCGGCGTGACCCCGTCCGTCTGCGTAATGGCGGCGGTCACAAGCGTCCAGGCATTAGCCGCCAACCCGGGGATATGTATCTCCGCTTCGGGTGAAATGCAGGCGGCGTCTTCATCCAAAATTATTTCGAGCTGGCCATCGACAGTCGTCGTCGTTGACCTGATCCACAGCCGAAGCTGCGTCTGGTCAGACAGATTAACTATTCCAGGCGTGTCTTCCCAGGCAGCAAGGCCGGTGATATGGGCCGTCTGCACTGTCACCTGGGTGCTCGAACCGCCCCGTTTTTTCTGCAATGAATCAGGAGTCGAAGACACCGAAGAGGTCGCCACGCTCCAAGAAATGTCGGCGGGCGTGACGATGGTCTCGGAGACGCCGTACGCCACCATGCCCGAGGTCTTCATCAGGGAACTCGACGCCTCAGACAGCCCGGCCTGGACCGTCTCTTTACCGCGCTCGGCAGAGAATATGCCGGTTGATAGGACCGTAAAAGCGAACACCGAAGCCACCACTACGAAGGCGATGAGGATGATCGCGGTCTCCAGCCCGGTTACGCCGCGCTGGTCCTCGATCATCCTAGTTCCGGGCATCCCCTCGGCTCCGGTTATCCTCCGGGTTCCGGGCATCAGGAGCCCAGACTTATGAAAGCTAGGGCCTGGGCCCTGGCCTCGCCGTTTACCAACTTTCGCACCCATGCCTTCGATTGGAACGGATGAATGCCAACGATGCGTCCGTGACAACGCCCAACCGTACTGGGTGTCTGCCCTTGCCGGACGTGCCCACTCTCCTTGGGCATGCCTGGGGGCGGGGCGTAGAATTAATCGGTCCCCATGAACGTTGCCCTCAGAATTACGCGCGCCATGCTGCGCTACCGCCTCCTCGTCATCGCCGTCTACGCAGTCGCGCTTGCGGCTACTGCCGCGCAACTGCTATTACCAAAGTTCTTCGGCAGTGCAGTCGACAAGCTGCAGGCCACCGGCGAGAACGGGTTGGACGAGGGCGCCATCCTCACCATCGCCATCTGGCTGGTGGTGCTCAGCGTCATGCGTGGCGTCTTTTCTTACGGCCAGACCTATCTCGGTGAGGTCATCTCCCAGCGTGTGGCGTACGACCTGCGCAACGCGTTCTACGACCGGGTACAGAACCAGAGCTTCTCCTTCCACGACCAACACCACACCGGCAACCTCATGTCCAGGGCCGTTACCGACGTAGAAAACGTCCGGTTCTTTATATTCATGGGGCTGCTCAGGGCGCCCGTCTTCCTCGTCCAGTTCGTTGCAGTCGCAGTAATTTTGCTGGTGCTCGACTGGCGGCTTGGCCTGCTAACCGTACTGCTCATGCCGGTCGTGATCTCGCTCTCCCTGCGAATGCGGGCCCAGATGCGGGCGCTGTGGCAACGCATTCAGGAACACATGGCCGACCTCAGCACCGTGCTGCAAGAAAACCTCACCGGCGTGCGGGTAATACGTGCGTTCGGGGCGGAGAGGCACGAAGAGGCCAAGTTCGACGTCGTAAACAGGGAAGTAGCCGCCGTCAACGTCAGGGCCACCGGCCTGCGCACCCAGTCCATAGCCGTAACCGTATTCGGGTTCATGGTGACCATGGTCGCCATAATCGGCTACGGGGGCTTCCTCGTGGTTCGTGGCGAGATGACGCCGGGCGAGTTGACCCAGTTCATCTTCTACATGCAAAGTCTCATGATGCCCGTGCGCATGGTCGGTTGGATCATCAACACCGTCGCTCGCGGCCTCGCCGCAGGTCAGCGCATGTACGAAATACTCGACGCGCCGTCCGCAGTTAGCCAAAAAAGGGAAGCGACCGACATAGGCCGGGTCAGGGGCCATGTGCGCTTGGAGTCGGTCAGCTTCGGCTACGGGCAGGGCTCACGTGCACTGAGCAGCATCGAACTGGACGTTCAACCCGGCCAGGTAGTCGCGCTCATGGGCGCTCCCGGTTCGGGTAAAAGCACTTTAGTCGGTCTTATCCCACGCTTCTACGACGTTACTTCCGGCCGGGTGACCATCGACGGGACGGACATCCGTGAGGCGAGCCTGAGTTCTCTTCGCGCCAATATAGGCATAGTGCAGCAGGACATATTCCTGTTCTCGGCCACGCTCGGCGAGAACATCGCCTACGGGCGCATGGACGCCACCGACGACGAGGTGCAAGAGGCGGCCAGGCTGGCCAGGCTGGGAGACTTCATCGACGGCCTGGAAGCGGGCCTCGCCACCCCCGTCGCGGAACGGGGAGCGTCGCTCTCCGGCGGCCAGCGTCAGCGGGTCGCCATCGCCCGTACCCTGCTGCTCGACCCGCCCCTGCTGATCCTTGATGACTCGACGTCCAGCGTCGATACGGAGACCGAAGAGCACCTGCAGCGCGCCCTCGAGACCGTGATGGAGGGCAGAACCACGTTCGTGATAGCCCATCGGCTGAGCACCGTGAACCGGGCCGACCTCATCGTCGTACTCGACAAGGGCCATATCGTCGAACGCGGCACCCACACAGAGCTGCTGGCAGCTAACGGCGCGTACAAGCGCATCTACGACCTGCAATTGCGACCTCGCGATGGCGCCTCGAGTGTCGTAGCTGCCGACGGACACGGTGCCCACGGCACTGGGACCGGCTCATTGCGAGACATGCCTGCCCCCGAGGGCCTAGAATATGGCGTACAGGGGGAAGGCTCGCCGTCGCCCGATGCCAAAGGGGACGACGCAGAGCCCGGCAAACTGGGAGGCGCGCCAGCATGATGTCCGGGTGGATGATGGGCGGCTCCACAGGCGCCCAGCGCGACGAAGAGGTCTTCGGCAGCGCCTACGACCCCAGGGTTGTGAGGCGCATGCTGGGCTACATAAAGCCGTACCGTAAAGAGCTGACCGTAGCGGTGCTGGCCGTGTTCGTTTTCACAGCCACAATAACGGCGGTCCCGTGGATCATTAAAATCG
>CAVOCN010000099.1:0-5507 GCA_963694205.1 Dehalococcoidia bacterium
CACTATGAACAGCCAATGAAACAGCCCCCAAAAGCTACATACGGCGGACAGGCCGTTCTTGAAGGCGTCATGATCCGCGGGCTGCGCTCCGCCTCCGTGGCCGTGCGCAACCCCGAAGGCGAAATAACACTTCGTACCCTGGCGCTGAACTCCCTGTACAACGGGCCCGCCAGGCGTATCCCGTTCCTGCGCGGAATGCTCGTAATGGCCGAGACCCTGACTCTGGGCATGCGGGCGCTGAGCCACTCTGCCAACGTCGCAGCTGGCGAGGAAGAAGAGATCGGCGGTGCATCCATAGCCGGGATGATGATCGTGTCCATTGCTATGGCAGTCGGCATCTTCTTCCTCGTGCCCGTGTTCGCCAGCCGGGGCCTGGAAGGTGTCATCGGTTCGGACCTCGTCACCAACATCCTCGAAGGCGTCATCAGGCTTGCGCTATTCCTCGCATACATCACCCTCATAGGCCGTATGCAGGAAATCCGCCGGGTCTTCATGTACCACGGCGCAGAGCACATGGCAGTGCACGCCCACGAGCACGGCGAAAAGCTCGACATTGAGTCGGTGCGCCGCTACCCCACCGCCCACCCGCGTTGTGGAACGGCCTTCCTGCTGGTTGTAATGTTCGTGGCCATCGTGGTGTTCGCCTTCACCGGGCGTGACCCACTGTGGTGGCTCATCACATCTAGAATCGTGCTAGTCCCGTTGATCGCCTCGGTCAGTTACGAGGTAATCAGGTTCAGTGGGTTCCATCCGAACAGCCCGCTGGTACAGCTAATAGCGCAGCCCGGCCTGGTACTTCAGCGCCTGACCACAAGGGAGCCCGACGACGGTCAGATAGAGGTCGCCATAGCGGCCATGGAAGAGGCTATTAGCGTCGACGTTGCCGAAGGCGCGACCACACGTCCTTCGGCGTAACGCCCGACGCCGACATAAGTACCAGCGTGTGGTACAACAAGTCGGCTATTTCTCCCGGAAGGTTTTCTGTTCGGCCCGCCACTGCGGCAATCGCAGTCTCTCCGGCCTCTTCGACAACCTTTTGGCCTATTCGTTCCGGGCCGCCGGTGAATAGTTCGGTCGTGTAACTGCCCTCCGGCATCTCGGCCTTACGGTCCTGTATGACCGAGAACAACTCTTCCAAGATGCCAGAACTGTCGTCCGCGCCCTCGAATTCGGGCATGGCTTTCATGGGCTCGGCGAAAAAGCAGGTGGGCTCCCCTGAGTGGCAGATAGGCCCGTCCGGGTCCACCTTGAGCAGCACCACGTCGGCGTCGCAGTCAGGCACCGCGCTGCGCACACGCATATAGTTGCCCGAAATCTCTCCCTTGTGCCATAGGTCGGCGCGGCTGCGGCTGTAAAACCACACCTCCCCGCTTTCAAGCGTTCGCTTGAGGGAGCCCGGACTCATCCATCCCAGCATGAGAACCTCGCCGGTCTCGGCGTTCTGAGCAATTGCGGGGAAGAGCCCCCTGTCGTCGAGTTTTATCATCTGACTCCCTCGATCGGCCGGATGGCCAGGCCGCGGTCGGCCATAAACGTCTTTGCATCGGTTATGCGAAATGTACCGAAGTGGAAGATGCTCGCGGCCAGCACCGCGTCTGCACCGCCCTCCTCCACCGCCGCACACAGGTGCTCCAGCTCGCCTGCGCCGCCGCTGGCGATCAGGGGCACCGTGACGCGCTCTGAGATGGCACGTAGCAGTTCGTTGTCGTAGCCGCTCTTTTGCCCGTCAGTGTCCATGCTGGTCACCAGCAACTCACCTGCACCCAACTCGGCGACCTTAGCGGCCCAGGCGACCGCATCAATCCCGGTAGGCGTCCGGCCGCCGTGCGTCACCACCTCCCAAATTGAGTCGGGAGTGAGGGCAACGTCGGCGCCCACTTCGGCACTTCCGGTCGGCAGGTCCAGAGCCGCAGAGCCAATCCGGCGGGCGTCTATAGCCACCACAATGCACTGGTTGCCGAACCTCTCCGCCGCCTCCCTAATCAACTCCGGGTTGTAAACCGCCGCAGTATTTAGAGAAACCTTGTCAGCCCCAGCTTCGAGCATGGTCCTGACGTCGTCTGAGCTACGTATGCCCCCGCCGACGGTCAGGGGAATGAACACCTCTTCCGAAACTTTGCGCACAACATCAACCATGGTCTTACGACCGTCAGAGCTGGCGGTAATATCGAGGAAGACGAGTTCATCCGCGCCTTCGCGGTCGTAGAAGGAAGCCATCTCGGCAGGGTCACCGGCGTCGCGGAGATCAACAAAGCTGACCCCCTTGACCACCCGGCCACCATCGACGTCAAGACAGGGGATAATCCGCTTGGTAAGCATCGCCTTTTAACCGGTTATCCGGGAATGCGCCGGGCCACAGCCTACGCTCGAAAAACGAGCAGGTAGTTGGAGCTCGAAATGTCGTAACGGCCTGTGAAACGGAACCCTGCGGCGAGTACAAGTTCAGAGATGGCAGCTTCCGGCAGCGAGGCCTCGGCATCCGCGCCATTGTCGTTGGCCTGCGTCTCTTCAACGACGCCCAGCCATCCACCCGTTCTCAGGGTGCCGTGCAGGTCTTTTAGAACCTTGGCTGGCTTGGCGACATCGCTAAGCAAGAAAGCAACCAGGGCGCCATCAATCGTCTCTTTGTCCAGGGCCACCTTCGTCTCTTTGGAAAGCACCGTCTCGACGTTGCTCAGTCGCACCTCGTCCGCCGCCTCGCGCACCGCGTCGAGCATCTCCTGGTGGATGTCGAGGGCGAACACCTTGCCATCGAACGCGAATTTGGCCAGCGGAATGGTGAAGTAACCGGGTCCGCAGCCGACATCCGCCACTTCCTGGTAAGGCATCAGGGGCAGGAACGACATCACCCGGTGAGTATCGAGCGCATCCGCCCTGTCTTTAGCCAACAGAGCCTCTTTAACAGCCGGGTCGTATTTCTTAACCATGTACTTGCCTTATCGTTCTCGTTGCTCTGGGCCAGCGAAAAACGGTTTCATACGAAGATGACGTTCACGCGCTGGCGTTGGAGTCGAATTTTTGCCCGACACATTTCGGGTCGCTCGGCCTATTCAAAGGCCCGTGAAATAGAGTCGCCCATTAGCTTCACCGGGACGGTCCATTACGACTTTGTCGAGGCAATCGCCTCAGCCAGGTCGATATTTCCAGTATACAGCGCCCTTCCCACAACGGCCCCTTCGACACCCAGCTCAGCCAGCTTCACAAGATGGCCCACCGAGGCGATGCCACCGGCGGCGATGACGGCGACGGAGGTCTGGCCTACAAGCTCTTCGACCGCCCCGTAGTTGGGCTCCGTTAGCGTACCGTCCCTGGTCACGTCCGTGTACATAACGCGCTGGACGCCGAGTCGTTCCATTGCAGAAACCAGTTCATCAACTTTCGTCCCACCCGACTCCGTCCAGCCCGAAACCACCACTTCACCGTCCCTCGCATCCACGCTCACCAGTAGCCCGTCCGGCCCTACCGCTTCGAGCATCTGCGCGGCCAGGGACGGATCGATGGCGGCGGTGCCGACCATCACCCGGTCCACGCCCAGTTTCAATGCTTCGCGCGCCGCGACGGGCGTCCTGATGCCTCCGCCCAGCTGCACGGGAACCTCGACGGCAGCCACTATACGGGCGACCGCGTCCGAGTTCACCGGAGCCCCTGAGCGAGCGCCGTCCAGGTCAACTACATGGATACGCTCGGCCCCCATTGCCGCCCACTGACGGGCGACGCCTTCAGGGTCTTCGGAGTACACCGTCTCTTTAGCGAAGTCGCCCTGCATCAACCGCACGCAGCGCCCGCCCATCAGGTCAATTGCCGGTATCACCTGCATCAGGCGCGACCCGCAAAATCTATGAAACGCCGGTACAGGTCAAGGCCAACCTCGCCACTTTTTTCCGGGTGGAACTGCACGGCGACCAGGGCCCGGCGCGCAACCGCGCTACAGAACTCGACGCCGTACTCGGTAGTACCGGCCACCATCTCGGGGTCGGCCGGGTCGGCGTAATAGCTGTGCACAAAGTAAAAATGCGTGCCGTCGGCGACGCCAGCCAGCACCTCGTGATCGCCGCGAATGTCCACGCTGTTCCAGCCCATGTGCGGTATCTTCTGGCCAGCCGGGAGCTTGCGCGTCCGGCCGGGAATTATCCCTAGCCCGGCCTCAATGCCTTCGTCAGAGCTATCCATCAAAAGCTGCAGTCCCAGGCAGACGCCGAGGAACGGCCGGTCGGCGGCGATGAAATCAGTAATTGGCCCAACAAGCCCCTTCTCTTTGAGCGCTCGCATCGAAGAATCGTTCGCGCCCTGGCCGGGAAAAACCAGGGCGTCCGCACCCTCGATATCCCGGGCGTCGGACGTCACCAGCGTCTCAGCTCCTGCCGCTTCCAGTGCCTTTGCCACGCTGCGCAAGTTCCCCGCGCGATAGTCGACTATGGCCACGCATAGCTTTTTGCTCAAACGCTCTGGTCATCTTCAGTGAGTTCACCCGTCCCAGACTCACCCGTTGGGGACTCGCCCGTTGGGGGCTCTCCCGTCGTGAGTTCAAAAGGCAGCGCCCTGTCCTCGTACCTGGCCAGCACAAAAAGCAGGTCCGACATGCGGTTCACAAATCGCAGGACGTTGTCATTGGGTAACCGGTCGGCCTCTTTCAGCGCGACGATACGTCGTTCAGCGGTTCGGCACATCGTCCGGGCCACGTCGATGGCCGCAGAAGCGGGAGACGCGCCGGGAACGATGAACGCACGGGGAAGCTCTACCTCGGCCTTGAGGGCGTCGATCCGGGCCTCCAGACTCTCTATCATTTCCGGGGAGATCGCACCGACCCGGTCTTCTAAAAGTGTCCTGTTCTCCGGGGCAGTCGCCAGCTCGGAGGCAACATGGAACAGCTCGCGTTGGCTCTCCAACAGGACAGCCTTCACCCGGTCGGAGTTTGACAGCGCGCGACCAAGGCCCATCATCGAGACCGCCTCGTCTATGGTGCCGTAGGCCTCTGTCGCCAGGTCGGCCTTCGAAACCCGGCCTCCGAACAGAAGGCCCGTCTCACCGGAGTCCCCGGAACGCGTATATACCCTTGGACTGGACACCCACTCATCTTAAGCCACCGGCCGACTTAAGGCCTGCCCACAGGCCCGAATAAGAAACATGAAACGGGCCCCGGCCTTTCTAAGTAGACCGGGGCCCGTTCGTTCTCTTGCACCGACCCGTTTTGGGGTCGGCAAAGTAGCCAGTTGGCCTTCTAGTTTTCCGAGATCTTAATTTCCAGACGCTTGCCGCGTGCAGCCTCGCTCTTTGGCAGCGTGACAGAGATGACACCGTGTTCGTACTTAGACTCTGCCTTCTGGGCATCTACGTAGTCCGGCAGCCTCACCGACCGGGCGAACTTGCCGGTGCGCCGCTCCCGCAGCACATATCCCTGCGACTCGGCCGCTTCGTCTTGCGCGGTCGAACCGGCAATCGTCAGCACGCCGTCATCGACGGTAACTTCGATCTCTTTAGGGTCCAGACCCGGTACCGAAGCCCGAATG
>CAVOCN010000100.1:0-5502 GCA_963694205.1 Dehalococcoidia bacterium
GCCCTGCGTCCTGGGACATGTGCGCGAGCACCCGTAACTCGATTTGCGAGTAGTCGGCCCCCAGCAGCATCCAGTCGGGCGAGCCTTGCGCCACGAATGCCCGGCGCACCCGGCGACCAAGCTCGGTTCGCACCGGGATGTTCTGCACGTTGGGGTCGTTGCTGGACACCCGACCGGTGGCAGAGCCGGTCTGGTTGTAGCTGGTGTGTATGCGACCGGTCTTGGGGTTCACCAGGCCGGGTAGAGCGTCGACGTAGGTGCTCTTGAGCTTGGACACCTCTCTGAACTCAAGAACCCGGTCGATAACGTCGTACGCTCTAGCATCGACGTCCTCCAGCTTGCCAGCATCGAGCTGCTCTTTCAGCGCGTCGAGCGAGGCTGCGTCGGTGGAGAAGCCGCTTTTAGTCTTGCGCACCGGGGGCAGCTTCAGTTCGTTAAACAGCACCTCTCCCAATTGCTGAGAGGAGCCGATCTTGAATTCGTGGCCCACCACTTCGTACATGGAGCGTTCGACCTCGCCGAGCCGTTGGCCAAGCTCGACCGACATTTTGTTTAGCAGCTCGGCGTTCAGGGCAATGCCGCTGCGCTGCATGCGTACCAGCACGTGCACCAGCGGCATTTCCACGTTTGCCAGCGGCCCGGCCAGGTCCATGCGCTCGAGATCTTGCTTAAAGATGTCATGCAGTCGATAGGTGAAGTCGGCGTCGGCGGCGGCGTATGGGGCGGCCTTGGCGATTGGCACCTGGGCCATAGTTATCTGCTTTTTGCCGGTGCCGATCAGGTCTTTTATCGGCGTCATCTCTTCGCCCAGAAATTCGAGGGCGAGTGGTTTGAGGCCGATAGTTCGGCGTCCGGTGAGATGCGCCGCGAGCATGGTGTCGAACGTTAGGTTGCGCACCGCCATGCCGTGGTTGGCCAGCACCGTCACGTCGTAGTTGGCGTTGTGCGCCATCTTGCCCGTCGTCTCGCTTTCGAACAGCGGGCGCAGTGCGTCCAGGGCCTCGGCCATGGGCACCTGCACTAAGTCTTGGGGCGTCTCGCCCAGTTCAATCTCCAGCTTGGGCGTGTGGCCGACAGGCACGTACCAGGCCACCCCGGCGGCGTTGGAAAACGACAACCCCACCAGTTCGGCCAACATGGCGTGCTGAGAGGTGGTTTCGGTGTCGAACGCTATTGCCGGGGACGCGCTCAGTTCGGCGATCATCGCATCGAGCTTTTCCCGCGTATCGACGACCTGGTAGTTGGCTGTGACTTTCTTGACTGGCCCGGCCGGGCTGCCCGGCCCATTGGCGGCGATGGGATCGGCATCGCCCAGTACGGGCAGGCGATCGATGATGGTGCGGAAGTCGAGTCCGCGGAGGAACTCGGCGACTGCGGGGCGGTCGTAAGTGGAGAAGTCGGCGGCCTCTAAGTCGAGCGTCACCGGGACATCTCGCACTATGGTCGTCAGGTACTTGCTCTCCCGCGCGGCCTCTTCGCTGTCGCGCATTTTGGTTTGCAGCCCGGCGGGCTTAACCTCGTCGAGGTGCTCGTATATGCCCTCCACCGTGCCGAACTGCTTCAGCAGCTTTATCGCCGTTTTGCGGCCCACGCCACGGACGCCGGGAATGTTGTCCGACGTGTCACCCTCCAGGCCCTTAATGTCCGCCACACGGTCTGGGCCGAGGCCGTCGTACCGCGCCTCGACCGCAGCAACGTCGTAGACCTTGCGGTTGAACGCAGTCGAGACGTAGACCCGAGTTTGCGGCGAAACCAACTGCAACGCATCGGTATCGACGGTCAGGATGACCGTATCGACGTCCTGCGCCTCCGCCTGGGCAGAGATGGTTCCGAGCACGTCGTCGCCTTCGAAGCCTGGCACCTCGACGATGGGTATGTCGAACGCCTCCAGCATCTGCTTCACCCTGTCGATCTGGCCGGGCAGGTCGGGCGGCGTCGGTGGCCGATGGGCCTTGTACTCAGAGTAGTGGTCGTGGCGGAAGGTCGGCCCCGGTGGGTCGAAAGCGACGACGCAGTGGGAGGGCCCGAAGTCTGTGACGGTCTTGATAAACGAGTTGAGAAACCCGTAGACAGCGCCAATTGGTTCGCCAGTAGAACGGACCGTCATGGGCTCTCTCAGGGCGAAGTAGGCCACAAACACCAGGGCATGGCCGTCGATCAGTAGCAGAAGGGGGGGGCGGTCGCTCATGCGACCAAGTTTAAGCGAAAGCCAGTTGGTGCGCCTCATCCAACAGTTGCTTCACCCGTTCGGGCGAATCGGCCTCAGCGTATGTGCGCAAGAGCGGCTCCGTGCCGGAGAAGCGCACCAGCATCCAGTAGCCACCGGCTAGGTTGAACTTGTAGCCGTCGTCGGTGCGCGTGCCCTCGACTCGCAGTCCCGCCAGTTCGCCCGGCCGGGCCGATTTCACTCGGGCCACTATCGCCTCCCTTTGCTCAGGAGGGAACGACAGGTCTACCCGGTTGAAGTAGTGGGGGCCGACCATGCCTGCGAGCCAGTCCACCAGTTCCGACATACGCTTGCCGGTGCGCACCATGAGGTCGACCATGAGCAGCCCGCACAGTATGCCGTCGCGCTCTGGCACGTGGCCAATAACGGTGTACCCGCCGCTCTCTTCGCCCGCTATGAGCGCGTTTTGCGACTGAAACAGGGGCGCAATGTGCTTGAACCCGACCTTCGTTTCCGTCACCGGAACGTCGTATTTTGCCGCCAGCTTGTCCACCATTACGCTCTGGGTGAGCGACCGTATCAGCGGACCTCGCCTGCCCAGCACCTCTAACTGGTACAGGCACAGCAGCGAGAACGTCTCCAGCGTGGTGACGAACCTGCCCTTCTCGTCGATCAGCCCTACCCGGTCGGCGTCGCCGTCGTTGGCAATGCCGATGTCGGCTCCGGTGCTAGTGATCAGTTCGGTGAGTTGGGTGAGATGCTGCCCCAACGGTTCGGGGTGGTCGATTTCGGGGAAGTTCGGATTCACCTCTCCGTGGATCTCCGTCACCGAAGTGGAACTCCCAGCGAAGATGCGAGTGAACATACCGAGTCCGGCCCCGTACATTGGGTCCACTGCCAGTTTTAGGCCAGCGGCGCGCAGCGAGTCCAGGTCAACCAGGGTGCCGATGTGCGCTAAATAGTTCGGCGCCAGGTCGACGCGCTCGATTGCGGCGGCGTTCGCTCCAACCCCTCGTGGCAGGCCCCCAGCCGCCTCTAGGCGCCTAATGTGGACCTCTAGCGCAGCGACCGTCTCGTCTGGGGCGCTACCGCCGTTAGACGGCTTGTACTTGTAGCCGTTGTAGCTGGCGGGGTTGTGGCTGGCCGTGATGACGACCCCGCCTCCGGCGCGTCGGTCCACGACGCCGTGGCTGAGCATGGGCGTGGGCACATGGCTCTCGGTGACGGCTACGGGGATGCCGCTACTGGCGACGACCTCGGCCACCGCCAGGGCAAAGCGCTCGGAGCCAAAACGAGTGTCGTAGCCGACCAGCAGGCCGCGTTCGGCCATGCCCGTCTCCCGCAGCAGGGCGGCGGTCGCGCGGGCGCAGATGCGCACGTTGTTGAACGTGAAGTCCTCGGCTATGAGGGCTCGCCAGCCGTCGGTTCCGAACTTTATCGGCATACGTTTATTGGCACGCTCCTGTAAATGCTTCCGCTCTCTTTTCCGCGCTTAGAGAGGGGGGCCTAGCTTGCGTCCGCTCCGAAAACGTCGCTGCGAATCTGGGCGGCCTTGTCGGTCTTCTCCCAGGGCAGATCGAGATCGTCCCGTCCGAAGTGCCCATACGCCGCGGTCTGGGTGTATATGGGTCGTCGCAGGTCGAGATCGCGGATGATCGCCCCCGGTCGGAGGTCGAAGTGCTTGTCTACCATTTCCACGATCTGGGCGTCGTCAACGTGGTTAGTGCCAAATGTTTCCACTGCGACCGACACCGGGTTTGCCATGCCGATGGCGTAGGAAACCTGCAACTCCAGCCGTTCGGCCAGTCCGGCCGCGACCAGGTTCTTGGCCACGTAGCGGGCGGCGTAGTGCGCCGAGCGGTCCACCTTGGTCGGGTCCTTGCCAGAGAACGCGCCACCGCCGTGCCGCGCCTGGCCGCCGTAGGTGTCTACGAGAATTTTGCGGCCGGTCAGACCGGCGTCGCCCACCGGGCCACCGGTCACGAACCGACCGGAAGGGTTGATGATGTACTTGGTGTCCTTGTCGCGATACTGCACGGGGATGACCTTCATTGCCACCTCGTCAATGAGGTCCCGTTCGATAACCGACTGGCTGACCTCGGGGTTGTGCTGGGTGCTCAGTACGACGGTGTCCACCCGTTTCGGTACCCCGTACTCGTACTCCACCGTTACCTGTGACTTACCGTCCGGCCGCAGGTAGGGGACGACCTTGTCCTTGCGTACCTCGGCCATTTTCAGGCAGAGCTTGTGCGACAGCTCTATCGACAGCGGCATGAGTGCGTCGGTCTCGGTGCAGGCAAAGCCGACCATCATTCCCTGGTCGCCCGCGCCGAGGCTCTCAGCTTCGTTCTCTCTTTCCTCTGCGTCGTCGCGGACCTCAATGGACCGGGTGACGCCGCCGGAGATGTCGTGCGACTGCTCCTTGAGGGATACGAGCACGCCGCAGGACTGGAAGTCGAAGCCGTACGACGAGTCGATGTAGCCGATGTCTCTAATGGTGTGCCGCACAATCGTCGGAATGTCGACGTAGTGGTCGGTCGTGATCTCGCCGAAAACTAAGACGAGACCCGTCGTGGTCGCCGTCTCGCATGCGACGCGCGCCTTGGGGTCGTGCAGGAGTATTGCGTCGAGCACCGCGTCGGATATTTGGTCGCAGAGCTTGTCCGGGTGACCCTCGGTCACCGACTCCGACGTGAAGAAATACTGGGGTGAATTGGTCAGGCTAGACGACATTAAAACTCTCCAATTGGCTGTCGCTTTATGCGATCAGCGTTTACTTCGACCAGTTCGGCTTTGCCTTCGGCGATGGTGTTTTCACCGTCGCTCAGCGTTGCCGACGTAATCACTTTGCGCCCGCTGGCCCCCTCAATACGGGCCGTAAGCGCCAGTTCCTTTCCTATTGGCCCCGGCCTACGGTAGTCGGTGCTCATGGACTTCATCATCGTGGTCTTACCCTGAAAGAAAGCCACGTTTTCCAGTACTTCGTATAGCAGCGCGGACACTACCCCGCCGTGCATTATTCCGGGCCAGCCCTGGTGCTCGGGCCCGGCCGTGAATTCGGCCCTCAGCACCTCGCCCTCGAGCCGTAATTCCAGGCCCAGCCCCTTCGGATTGCCGGCTCCGCAGCCAAAGCAATCCGGGTAGGGGGCGGGTTCTCCGTTCGCGGGGCTCACTCTAGGGCTCTTCGGCTCTTCGGCTCATGGCCTCATCGCTTCTCCGCGAGCCGGGCTCGCTCTAGGTTCCTATGTTCCAGGAGTGCAGGTACTCGTACTGCTCGGCGGTCAGGGTGTCGATCTCGATGCCCATCGCATTCAGCTTCAGCTTTCCGACTTCTT